>NZ_JJQY01000056.1:0-3068 GCF_000979295.1 Methanosarcina sp. 1.H.T.1A.1
CGTCTCGTGGGCTCGGAGATGTGTATAAGAGACAGCTCCAGGACAGTGTACCACGACCTGGGAGGGATCAAAACCCCTGAGTTTATAGGGAAAAGGCCCGGCCCCTTTGAAGAAGAAATAATTACCGGGTTCAAAAATCCTTTTGCAAGAAAAGTGATAAATAAGGCCCCAATCTGCTGGGCAGACAGTTCCGGAACAATGCAGTGGATCAATTTTGAAAGCAGTCATTCCGCAAAAAACGACCGTGAAATAGAGAACATCAGCAAGCTGCTTGAACTCCTTGTAGAGGATTCAGGAATAGATCCTAAAACAATAGGTGTGCTTTCCCCCTTCAGGTACCAGGCCTCCACAATGGTAAAGGCGCTGGAAAACTTCATAGAAAAAGGAGTCGCTGTAAACACCATTCATTCCTTCCAGGGAAACGAAAAGGACATCATAATCATCTCAATGGTCGCCAGGCACACAAAGGACTCCAGAATCTTTGAGGACATCCGCCTCCTGAATGTGGCTATCACCCGTACAAAATTTAAATTGATAGTCGTTTCAGACACATCAATTTCAGAAAGTAAGGACAGAGCCTCCTTAATCATGGATATGCTTTATGATTCTGCCAGAAAAAACGGCGGATACGTTGCAAAAGATGGCCTGAACCCTACACAAAACGACGAAATTAGAAAGGATACGCTCAAAGAGCAGACTATAGCAGATGCCCAGCAATATATAACAAAGGAAAGAAAGAAATTAGGACTTTTCGGGAAGTATTGACAGAGAAAAGTACAACAAAATCATATTCCCAACCTCCTTTCCGAATTTTTCTCTTCAGAAAAAGCAGATTAGAGGAAATGGGGAATAGGAAAGCCGAACCCGCGAGAAATATACTTTTACAGTAATATATCCACGAAAATCAGGAAACACTCCATTTCTCTTCCTTCTTAACAACAGCTGAAAATATGCAAATTTATTCACAACAGGGTTTCCACAGCACTACAAAAAAATTATTCCACCGGATGCCCCACTGAGAATTCCTCCTCTACATCATCCCCCACCATGAGCCCTTTTACAAAAACCTGAAACCTGCCGGGCGTTGAGGGAAGGGCGACCCCTGGCTTGAAAAATCTATTTACTCACTCATATAAGCTTGAATTCCGGGGTCCGTTTTGAGGATTTTATGATTTTGGGGATTTTGTCGCGGGATAAAATAGTCGAGAACTGGATAAACGGTAGGTGGGGAAGAGGGGAGCAGCCCGCCGGGAAATATAATAAAACAGTAATATTCAGACATCCCCACAGACGGCTCCAGTCCCTCATTCTTCAACGACTTCTCAGTGTGTCAACGACGGATTAAAATTTCCCCTTTTTGGCGGATTAAAATTCCACAATTCTCAATCCTTGAGAAAAGTTCGAGGATTGTGAATCATGCTGAAAAAGAAGGATTTATTTTGGTATCTATCCGAGCAGCCTTAAAGATAGATGTGTTAAATCAATTATATATTAAGGAGAAATCCTCCTACCTACTCAAACTACACCTTTAAATCCCATACATCCCTTTTCTATCCACAATATAACTTTCATAACTTTTACTCGGTGACATTTTTATGAAAAATAGGCTGTACAAATATTATCCTGAAGATTTCGGGGAGCTTACTGTTGACGTTTTACATATGAACCTGGTGTTTGATGTCTATGATGACAGGACTAATGTGAAGTCCCTGCTCAGGGTCAGGACAAAGGATGCTCCTATTGAGACGCTGGAATTAAACTGCAGGGACCTTGAGATCCGGGCTGTGAGCTGCATACAGTCTGAGGTTTCATACAGGTACAGGCAGGACGATGCGGTTCTCGAAATTAATTTCAGGGACGTGATTCCGCCGCATACTGAGATTGTGGTTGTTACGGATACGGTTTGCAGGCCTACTAAAAATGTCCTTGAGGGGCTGTATTACGATGAAACGCCGGCAGGGGCTCCTCCGCAGCAGATCACGCAGTGCCAGCAGTGGGGGTTCCAGAGGATCGTGCCCTGCATAGATGACATGTGCGCAAAATGCACATACAGGACAACCATCATTGCAGATTCGAGGTACACGAACCTTATCACAAACGGGGATGTCGTTGTCGAGCGGCATACCGTAAAGCCGGGGAGGGACAAAATCGTCTATGACAACTCCGTCACTCCGATGGCAACATATCTCTTTTTCCTCGGCGTGGGGACTTATGCGACTTTTACTAGGGAATTTGAGTACCCGGATGGGGAGACTTTCATGCTGGAACTGCTCGTGCCGCCCGGCTCAAACGCAGAAGCTGCCGAAAAAGCGCTTGACATCCTGCATGATTCGGCTATGTGGGTCTATCTCTTTACAGGGGCCGAGCAGTTCGATGAAGATAAGCTGCCTGTCAGGAAAGAGCTCTGGGAGCTTGTCCGCAAACGAGAGAAAATAAAACTTGATGCAAAGTCCGAATCCCCTCTGGAAGAAGAACTCCAGGCGGTCAGGGACGAGCTTGCAGAACTCAACGGGGCCATCACTCCGGGGTACAAATACACGGGAACTGTCTACAGGGAAATAGGGATGCAGAACTCGGACTTCGGGGGCATGGAAAACGTCGGGAACACCACGATTACCACAAACCGTATTATGCCTACCCTGCAGATCACTGACCCGGCTTTCGAGTACATGATCAGGGTCAAGGTGCACGAATATTACCACAACCAGAACGGGTCTGAAGTTACGGGAAAAAGCCCCTTTGAGATCTGGCTGAACGAAGCTGTGACCGTGCATGTGGAAGAGCAGTACCACGCCTTCCTCTTCGGAGAGGATTACCAGAGGATCGGCAGGCTGCTTGACCTGTTTGCCCCGGCATCGGGGACTTTTGCCCTGGACTCGGGCGCTGCGTCCATGCCCATCATCCCTGACGGCTTCAATGACCCAAATGACCTGATCACTGCCGTTACGTATGTAAAATCCCCCGAATACGTGCGCATGGTCGAGACTCTCATAGGCAAGGACACTTTTGTCCGGGGCCTGGACCTGTCTCTTATACACATCTCCGAGCCCACGAGACGGACTCCTATC
>NZ_JJQY01000056.1:3089-24144 GCF_000979295.1 Methanosarcina sp. 1.H.T.1A.1
TACACCTCTCTATTCGTCGGCAGCGTCAGATGTGTATAAGAGACAGGTCGAGACTCTCATAGGCAAGGACACTTTTGTCCGGGGCCTGGACCGCTACTTCAAAAAGTTCAGTCACTCAAACGCGGCCACGCAGGACTGGATCGAAGCCATGGAAGAAGAAAGCGGGCAGCCTTTAAAGGAAATGGCCGAAACCTGGCTGAAGCAGACAAAGTTCCCTGTAGTCGAGGTCTCAGCCGAATATGACCTGCCTTCCCGGAAGTTTACCTTCTTCCTAAAACAGCAGGTCCCTGCCGGAGGAAAGCCCTGGGAGTTCCCCTTCAAGGCAGCCCTTGTGGACGAAAATGGGAATGACCTTGCCGAAGTCCTGGAAAGAATAAGTGGGGAAACTGCAGAAATTACGGTTGAAAACGTGGACATGCCTTCTTTCCTTTCCCTGAACAGGGAGTCTTCCTTCTATGGAAAACTTGTTTACAGGGCAAGCCAGGAAGAGCTCCTGCTGCAGGTCCGGAAGGACAGCGACATCACAGGCAGGTTTACCGCCTTCTATACCCTTGTGGACAGGGAAAAGCTTAGGCTCCTTAAAGTTCCGGGTGCAGCCCCCTCTGAAGACTTCATCGAACTCTACTACAGGCTCTTTAATGACCGGCAGCTTCTCGAAAGGGCAGGAGGACAGTTCCTGGCCATTTTTGAGTCCGTAGAAGATGAGGAGTTTGCCCACCACTATCAGGCTCTTTTTGACGTAAAGAAAACACTTCTGCAAGCGGTTGCCTGGAAATACAGGAACTCCCTTATTTCTTCCTACCACTTCTTTGAGAATACTTCGGTTGCACGGGACGCTTCTCTTGAAGAAACAGCAAGGGTGATCAAGGGCAGGCAGGCTAAAAATGTCTGTCTCGGAGTCCTTGCAACCCTCGATACCCCTGATATCCATGCCCTGATAAAACAGCAGTTTGAGACCGCAGCCTGTGCAACAGACAGGTTGAGCGCATTTGCCGCGTACCTTAACAGTTCGGCTCCGGACAAGATTGAAGTCCTCAGGGCCTTTGAAGCGGAATCAAAGCAGAACCTTGTTGCCTGGGAAACCTTCCTTGCAGTAATAGGAAATAACAGCAGTATTGATGCAGTCGAACTGGTCAGGGAAATGGAAAGGTCACCTGCCTTCAGGATCGAACAGACAAACGACCAGCGTGCCCTTTACGGAAGCTTTGCTCGCAACCGCAAAAAGTCCCTCCAGACCGAAGAAGGCAGGGCTCTCTTTGCAGAAATCCTGAAAAAGCTGGCTTCTGTAAACGAATTCAGCACCGTCAATATGCTCAACGCCTTTGCAAACATAGACCAGATGGAATCAAAGTATCATATCCCACTGGTAAAGATCCTGGCAGACCTCCTTGGAGACCTCGACTCCCAGAAATTCCCGAGCGTCTACAACAGGATCCGAAAACTCCTTCTCGGAGCCCCGAAAGCTGTCAAAACATACGGCATAGAGCATGGAGAAATTAAGGCTCTGCTTTCGGAAAAACCGGAAAAGAAGTGAAATCTCGCAGGAGTAAACTACTCAAAAAATAAGTCTGTCCGGAAGAACTGGTTGCCCCGAACCTGATCCGATAATTCGGCCCGGAAGGGCTCGGAAATAGCGCTATTCTTCCGGACCTTTGCTTTTTTGTACCTATTTATTGGGTTTCTGATTATTGAGCTTCAGATTTTGTTTTCCTGGAGCTCTTCTATATACTCATGTTTCTACTCATGTTTCATAGCTGTGCTTCCGCAAAATAGAAGTAAGAAGTTCTTCACCACTTGAAAATATTCCCTGTAATAGAATTGAGGCCTGAAATCTTATTTGAAAGACAGATGCAGGAAGAATATTTATCCTGGGGAAAGGAAATGTTATAAACGTTATTTGGGAGCTTTTTGTCGGATTTCAATATCCGGCTTTTAAGGGGTGGTAAAAGGACGTTTGAATATTTTGAAGGTTTGTTTCTGGACGCATTCTCTGCTCTGTTCAATATTGTGGGCTCTCTTCTCATTATCTACGGCGGGCTCAGGGCAATTTCAGAGATTATCCTGCTTGAAGTTTTGAAGAGACCTTATAGCTACCAGCAGGTAAGAAAAGAGCTGACAAACAAAATTGTCTTCGGGCTTGAGTTTTTCATTGCAGCAGACATCCTTGAAACCGTAAGGAACCCCTCGCAGGAAGAACTGCTTCTGCTGGGTACGGTTGTGTTGATAAGGACGGTCCTTGGCTATTTCCTCAGCAAGGAAGTTTCGGAATACCGGCTGGATTGAAACAGAGTTGAAAAACCTGATCCTGCAAGATGCCTGAACTTCCTTCATCTTTTAACACCCCTTATTTTCTCTGTCTTTTCGGTCCCGAATTCTTCCTAAAAAATCAAATATAAATATAACTATAAATATAAATATAGATATATAAGTCCTCTTCAGTACCTTCCGGGGTTGATGAATTATCGTGGGGACGAGTATGCTTTATAAGACTGCTGTTACGGAGCTATTATAAAGCCCGAATACAGTACAATTTTAAAAATAGTATAATTTAAAAGCAAGTAAAGTGTTAAGGATACAAAATATTATTAAACTCTAATATTATACTAATCCGAAATCAAGATTATGCTGACCCGAACTCCGGGTTGTATTAATAAACTAACATGAAATCGTGTAATAACATGAAATCGTGTAATAACATGAAATCGTGTAATATCATGAAATCGTGTAATATCATGAAATCGTGTAATATCATGAAATCGTGTAATATCATGAAATCATGTAATAACATGAAATCGTGTAATAAATACTAGCATGAAATTGGGTACTACTTGAAACCCGGTATCCGAATAATTCTAAATAATCAGACACAGGAGCAATTTAATGTATCATCTGAAATGTATCGAATGCGGTGCAGAGTATTCCAAAGATGAAGTAATCTATACCTGCAGCAAATGTAACGGGCTGCTTGATGTTATTTATGACTATTCCTCAATTAAACTTGACATGGAAAAACTGAAGACCGAATGCCCTTCGGTCTGGAAGTACGCAAAACTCCTCCCGATCGAAAGGGAGCCTGTGACCATCAGGGAAGGCGGGACTCCTTTATACAAATGCGACCGCCTGGCCGAAAAGATAGGGATTAAAGAACTCTACGTAAAACACGAGGGCATGAACCCAACCGGTTCCTTCAAGGACAGGGGCATGACTGTTGGAGTTACGAAAGCGCTTGAGCTCGGGATGAAGACCGTTGCCTGCGCATCTACAGGAAACACCTCCGCATCTCTTGCAATCTACGGGGCAAAAGCAGGAATCCCTGTTATAGTGCTGCTCCCTGCAGGGAAAGTAGCCCTTGGTAAAGTAGCCCAAGCCCTCATGCACGGAGCAAAGGTCCTCAGCATCCGTGGAAACTTTGACGATGCCCTTGCTCTTGTGCGCACGCTCTGTTCCCAGGAAAAGATCTACCTGTTAAACTCCATCAACCCGTACAGGCTTGAAGGCCAGAAAACCATCGGCTTTGAGATTGCAGACCAGCTCGGCTTCAAAGTGCCTGACAGAATTGTCCTGCCCGTAGGAAACGCAGGAAATATTACTGCAATATATAAGGGTTTCAGGGAGTTCAAAATACTTGGAATAACCGATTCTCTCCCGAAAATGACCGGAATCCAGGCTGAAGGTTCCTGCCCCATCGTAAAAGCCATCAAAAGCGGGGCTCCTGCAATCACTCCGGAAGAGCACCCTGAGACAGTTGCAACTGCAATCAGGATTGGAAACCCTGTAAACGCTACAAAAGCCCTCAGCGCAATCCGGGACTCCCACGGGACTGCAGAGTCTGTTAATGATGAAGAAATCCTTGCAGCCCAGAAGGACCTCGCAAGGCTTGAAGGCATAGGCGTCGAACCTGCAAGTGCAGCCTCTGTAGCAGGGCTTAAGAAACTTGTTGATATGGGTGTCATTGGCAGAGACGAAACCGTTGTATGCATTACTACGGGGCATCTCCTTAAAGACCCTCAGACCGTGATCGATATCTGCGAGGAACCTACTTTAGTGGATGCAAATATCGATGCCATCCGGGAAGCAATCTTCGGAAAGGCGAAATAAAACCGGAAAACAGATCTGATTTGCAAATTCGATTCTCAGATAATTTGATTTGCGAATTTGATTCTCAGATAGTTTGATTTGCGAATTCGATTAAAGAGAAGTCGGAAGATAAATATTTACGTGCCGGAACCGCAAACAGTTGATCTATTTATGTCGGGTGATTGACATAAGCGGGTTCCGGTATCCTTTAATCAATTCAGGATTCTTGAGGCCGCAAATTGGCTTCTTGAAACTGCTTTACTGTTATTATTCATATCCTCAGGATTATTATTCATATCCCCGGGATTTCTTCAGATTCTTTTATCATACTCATCGGTGGGCGTGAACACGAATGGAGCAGGATTATAAACCTCATGAGATCGAAAATAAATGGCAGAAAAAATGGAATGAGAGCCGGATTTTCCAGCCTGAGCCAGATAAGCGGGAAAAGTATTTCATAACAATTCCTTACCCTTACCTGAACGGGAACCTGCATGCAGGGCACACCCGGACTTTTACTATAGGGGACGTCGTGGCAAGGTACAAAAGGATGCTCGGATACAATGTGCTTTACCCGATGGGCTTTCACGTAACAGGCACACCCATTGTGGGGCTTGCTGAGCTGATTGCAAGCCGGGACCCTCAGACCATGGACGTTTACGAACGCCTCCACGGGATTCCCGGAGATATCCTGCCGACCCTCGATACCCCTGAAAAAATCGTTGACTATTTCAAGCAGGAAGCCGAGAAAGCCATGCGCATGATCGGGTACTCCATTGACTGGAGGCGCAAATTCACAACAACTGACCCGACCTACAAAAAGTTCATTGAATGGCAGTATGTCCGGCTTGAAGAAAAGGGTCTGATCGGGAAAGGCTCCCACCCCGTGAAATGGTGCCCGAACGACAACAACCCTGTAGAAGACCATGATATCCTGCATGGGGAAGAAGCCACAATTGTGGAATACACCCTGATAAAATTCAGGTACAAAGATCTGGTCCTCCCCTGTGCTACCCTCCGGCCGGAAACCACCTATGGAGTGACAAACCTCTGGGTCAACCCCAAAGTGGATTACGTAAAGGCCAGAGTCGAAAAAGACGGAAACGAAGAGTTCTGGGTTGTCAGCAAGGAAGCTTTCAGAAAACTGACCTTTACGGACAGGACCGTGGAATACATCGAGGACGTGCCTGCAAAATCCGTCATAGGGATAAAACTCACAAACCCGATAACCGGAGATGAAGTCATCTCTCTTCCTGCATCCTTCGTAAGGCCCGAAAACGGAAGCGGAATAGTAATGAGCGTGCCTGCACATGCACCTTTTGACTATCTTGCCCTGCGTGACCTTTATGATGCAGACCTGAGCGAGTACGGGATTACCGAGGACCTCAAAAAAATCGAACTGATTTCCCTTATCAAGGTGCCAGAATTCGGGGAATTCCCTGCAAAAGAGATCGTAGAAAGTATGGGAATTGCAAACCAGAAAGACCCGAAAGCCGAAGAAGCCACAAAGATCGTGTACAGGAGAGAGTTCCACGGTGGAGTCCTTAAGGAGCTCACAGGGAAATATACAGGCTACCCGGTCTCCAAGGTCAAAGACATACTTACCAGGGATTTCATTGCCTCAAATGCAGGAGAATCCTTCTATGAATTCAGTGAACCCGTGGTCTGCCGCTGCGGTACTCCCTGTGTTGTGAACATGGTCAAAGGCCAGTGGTTCCTTAACTATTCAGACCCCGAATGGAAAGCAAAGGTTTACAAATGCCTCAGCCAGATGCGGATTATTCCCGAGGAATACAGGGTAGAGTTCGAAAACAAGGTAGACTGGCTCAAGGATAAGGCATGTGCCCGCAGGAAAGGGCTTGGGACCCGCCTTCCCTTTGATAAGGAATGGCTAATAGAGTCTCTTGGGGATTCGACAATCTACATGAGCTATTATATAATTGCCAGGTTCATCGAGAGAGGCGACCTTGCCCTTGAGCAGCTTACCCTTTCCTTCTTTGATTATGTCCTGCTCGGAAAAGGCGACGTTTCAGCGGTTTCAGCAGAAACAGGCCTTGCCTCCGGACTCATTGACGAAATCCGCAGTGATTTCAACTACTGGTATCCGGTTGACCTGCGTTCTTCCGGAAAGGACCTTGTCCCTAACCACCTGCTCTTCTTCCTCTTCCATCACGTAGCCCTTTTTGAGGAAGATAAATGGCCAAGAGCTCTTGCAGTAAACGGTTTTGTCTCCCTTGAAGGGCAGAAGATGAGCAAGTCCAAAGGTCCCATCCTTACCCTGGAAAGCGCGGTCAGCGCTTACGGGGCAGACATAACAAGGATGTATATCCTCTCATCAGCCGAACAGACCCAGGACGCCGACTGGCAGAATACGGGAATAGAGTCCGCCCGCAGGCAGGTGGACAGGTTCTATTCCTTTGCAAAGGATGTAATCGAGAATGGAAAACGGGCAAATCTGAGCACCGAGCTAAAGCAGATCGACCGCTGGATGCTTTCAAGGATGCAGAACTATATCAGGGGAACAAACACTGCCCTTGACTCCATCCAGACGCGGGAGGCCATCCAGAACTCCTTCTTCCTGCTCCTTAACGATATCAGGTGGTACCAGAGGAGAGGCGGGGAAAACCTGCTTTACTACGTGCTGGACAACTGGGTCAAGCTTATGGCTCCTTTCACTCCTCACCTCTGTGAAGAGATCTGGGAAGCCATGGGGCACGAAGACTCAATCTCCCTTGCCCAGTACCCGCTCTACAATGAAGACCTTATAGACGAAGGAGCCGAACTTGCGGAAGAGGCTGTAAAGAGTACCCTTGACGATATTGAAGAGATCCTGAGGGTTACAAAGATAACTCCTCAGAAGGTCTACCTCTACACCTCTCCTGCCTGGAAAGCCGCAGCAATAAAGTGTGCCTGCGAACTGCAGATTGAAGCCCCTCTGGAAGTAGGTACTCTGATCAAAACCCTGATGGCAAACCCTGACCTGAAGCGTTTTGGCAAGGAGATCCCGAAGTTCGTGCAGAAATTAGTGCCCGAGTTCAAGAGCGGCGGTGCAGAACGCTACGAGACCTTTGCTTACCTCGGCCTTGATGAACAGGCCCTTCTGAAAGAATCAGCCTCCTTCCTGGAAAAAGAACTCGGCTGCCCTGTTGAAATCTACAGCGCAGATTCTCCGGAGTATGACCCGCAGAAGAAGTCCAGGTTTGCAGAACCTTTCAGGCCTGCGATTTACATTGAGGCAAAGCAGGAAGAATAAGAAGATAAAGGAAGAATAAGAAGAATTTAGATTTAAACTAAAAAAATGGTATCCGGGCAAATGCAACAGCCCGGTACTTCTTTTTTTTATTTGCTTTTTCACCCGAGTTGCGATTCGGGATCACAGGAACTCGAAGATTTCCTGGGAGTTTCACTGCGCTCAAAAGGGCTAAATTACAGATCTTTCTGACCTCTACAACCGCATTCGCTGTTTTAAGTCGTTCTTGTCCCGCTCGACGCAGGAGAGCGGTCTTACAATGAAAAAAGAAAAGCCCAAAAGTAAAAGTTACATAAGAAGTAGGGGGGTTCCATGTCTATTTTTATTGTTTTTTATTGCTTTTTCAAGTATCTATTTTCTGATTTCTTCTCTTTTGACGGACCGCCAGACAAGCTGGCGTGGGCACCTTCTACTGTTTTAAAAAAAGGTTCGGAAAAGATCCCTCCTTAGAAGGGATCCTCTCCTTTACGAGAATTAATAGGATCTCTCTTCATTTTCAAGGGACTTTAATACCTCAAGTTTTTTCCTCGCATCCGCCATGTCCGGGTAGACATGCAGGATCTCGTCAAAAGCCTTTATGGCTTCCCCGTATCTTTCCATC
This sequence comes from Methanosarcina sp. 1.H.T.1A.1, assembly GCF_000979295.1. Classification (NCBI taxonomy): domain Archaea; kingdom Methanobacteriati; phylum Methanobacteriota; class Methanomicrobia; order Methanosarcinales; family Methanosarcinaceae; genus Methanosarcina; species Methanosarcina sp. 1.H.T.1A.1. The sequence goes on from NZ_JJQY01000056.1 coordinate 11,018, forward strand.
TTTCCGAGGATAACTCCTCTGTAGTTCATGGACTGGACGTCCTGGGGGTCTATCCTGAGCAGCTTTTCGAAGGCTTTCAGGGCTTCTTCATAATCTCCGGTTTTTGCTAGAGAGAGGCCGAGATGCCTGAGGGACTGCTCGTGCCAGGGGTTGATGGCAAGGGCTTCCTTAAAAGCCCTGGCTGCGGTCTCGTAGAGTTTCTGTTTGAAGCAGACTACTCCCACGTTATAGATTGCCTTGATATTATCCGGGTCTTTCCCAAGCACATCGTCAAAGGACCTCAGGGCTTCCCTGTACTTTTCAAGCATACAGAAGGCAATTCCTTTGTAGTTCATGGCATCGTAGTTCTCAGGAGAGATCTCAAGGATGCGGTCAAAGTACCCGAGGGACTCCTGAGTCCTGTTTAACTTAATAAGGGTCGTAGCTGCGTTATAAAGGGCTTCTTCATTTTTCGGGTTGAAAAGGGCAGCTTTTTCGAAGGCTTTCAGGGCTTCTTTCGGGTTATCAAGTTCAAGGAGGCAGAGCCCGAGGTAGTTCAGGCTTTCAGGGTCTTCAGGGGACGTTTTGAGCAGCAGTTCAAAGGTCTCGGCAGCTTCTTCATACTCCTCAAGGTTGAAGAGCACAAGAGCCATGTTAGAGAGTGCTTCCCTGTGCTCGGGCTCGCGTTCAAGGACCTGATCAAGGGCCTGCAGGGCTTTTTCGTAGTCCTGAAGTTCGATGCTGGCAATCCCGAGCCTGTAGCAGGCTTCGGTGTAGTCCGGAAAATCAGGGGCAAAGAGGAGCACCCTTTCAAAGTCTCCTGCAGCTTCTTCGAAGTTAAGGAGCTTGAAACTGGCTACTGCACGGCTGTAAAGGATATCCGCGTTTCCAGGGTTCCGGACAAGGGCTAAACTAAAGGCGTTCCGGGCTTCTTCGTACCTGCACAGTGCAAGAAGGGCAAGTCCTTTCTGCTCAAGGGCAGCTGTAATGTCAGGGTTGAGCTCCAGGGCCTTTTCAAAAGCTTCCACGGCTTCCTCGTTCTGGTCAAGCCCTCTCATGACAAGCCCGCTTAAGTACCACACGTCTGCAGCCATCGGCTTTTTCTCAAGGACCTTTTCAAAGGTCTCATAGGCATCCTCATATCTTTCGGTTTTGAGCTGGGCAAGCCCTATTTTGGTCCAGGCGTCTTCTGATTCCGGATCATTTATTTTCGGCCCATTTTCCTGGCTTTCAAGCACAGCCTGTTCAAAGGCTTCAAGGGCTTTTTCATAATGCTCCTGTGAAAACAGCACAAGTCCTTTCCCGTACCACGCCCTCTTAAAGTCCGGGTAAGCCTCAAGTATCTCAGAAAAGACCTCAAAGGCTTCTTCCTGCCTTCCGAGTTCCAGAAGCGTTATCCCTCTGCTGTAAAGGGCCTCTTTTGAAGCTAATCCGCCTCTTGCAAGCTTCTCAAGGGGCAGCAGGGCTTCTTCAGGTTTCCCAAGTTCTATCAGGGCGGATGCAAATTTTTCAAGGAGCTCATGATAGACCTGAGGGTTTTCTCCTGTGTCTCTGGCGTTTGTCTCTCCCCTACCTTCTCCGGTCAGGTTTTCAGCGGAAATTTCAAGAAGGGCGTTTACTGCAGATACGGCTTCTTCTGACTTCCCGAGTTTGAAAAGAGCAAGAGCCCTCTTTTGCAGGATTTCCGGGTCCCGTACTCCTGTCTTGAGGACAATATCAAAGGCTTTTACAGCTCCTGCATACTCTCCTGTTGCAAAGCAGGAAAGCCCTGTATAATAGGGAATGTCAGGCTTCCGGCACCCGAGGTCAAGGGCTTTTTCAAATTCCTGTGGGGCTTCTTTGAAGTTTCCAAGCCTGAAAATGGAAATAGCCCTTAGATATTGCAGATATGCCTTTTTCGGGCAGTACTCCAGCGCAGCTTTAAAGGCTTCAGCTGCTTCTTCATATTTTTCAAGTTCGAAAAGAGTGTATCCTCTCTGGTCGAGGGCGTATGTGCAGGCAGGCTTCAGTTTAAGGACAAGGTCAAAGGCAGCCAGAGCCTCCTGTTTTTTTCCAAGGGCTTTTAAGGCAAGCCCCTTTCTGAAAAGGATAGTTTTTCTTCCCGGAGTCTGAATGAGTACCCTTTCAAAGAGATCCAGGGCTTCTTCATAATGGCCCTGCTTGAAACAGGCAGTGCTCAGGTGTGCAAGGGCTTCAGCATTTGCCGGGTCCCTGACGAGAACTTCCTTAAAGCCCGGTTCAGCTTCTTCATATCTTCCAAGCCTGAGCAGGGAGAGGCTCTTTTTATACATAATATTCCGGACTTTGTCCGGGTTTTTGTCCGAATTTTCAGGAGCTGTTTTAAGGGCTGTCTCAAAGGCTGTCAGGGCATCTTCAAAGTTCCCGAGTTCAAAGCAGGAAAGGGCCAGATGGTAGTATATCTCGTGTATATCCCGGAATGCCGGGTCGATTTCAAGGACTTTTTTGAAGGCTCCGGAAGCTTCTTCATGTTTCCCGAGTTTTGAACAGGACAGCCCGATGAAGTACCAGCCTTCTGCAAACTGCGAATCCTGCTCAGTGAGCCTTGAAAAGACTTCAAGTGCCTTTTCATAAGCTTCCTGCCGGATAAACACAAGCCCTTTCCAGTAAAGTACGGAATCGTTTTTCTGAGAAATTTCTTCAAAAAGGGTAAGAGCTTCGTTGTATTGGCCGAGTTCGAAATGCTCAATCCCTAGCTTTAACTTTGCCTCTTCGAGCTTGAACTTTGCTTCTTCGAGCTTTAACTTCGTCTCTTCCCTGTCAGGGTCAAGTTCAAGCAGGTTTGAGAGGGCTTCAGTAGCTTCTTTATACCTCTTCAGTTCAAGGAAGCAAATCGCTTTGTTGTACAGGGCTGAAAGGTTTTCAGGGTCTTTTTCCAGCACGGCCTCAAAAGCTTCGAGAGCAGTTTCATACTGCCCGGTTTCAAAGAGACAGCTTGCCCTGTATTCAAAGGCGTCATGCAGCTCCGGATTAAGGCGGACAGCCGATTCAAAAGCCCTGGCTGCCTCTTCCTGCCTGTGCAGCCTGTAAAGGGTCAGGCCGCTGTAGTACCAGGTCATGCCCGCGTCAGGTCTTCTCTCAAGTACGCTTTCAAAGGTTTCCAGGGCAGGGAGGCATTTTCCGAGCTTCATCTGGGAAAAGCCCTTGAGGGTTCCGGCGTCTTCATAATCGGCGTCCCTTGTAATTACTTCGGCAAAGGCTTTTACAGCATCTTCAAAGCGTTCCAGTTTCAGCAGGGCAAGCCCTTTCCTGTACCAGGCTTCTCTTGATTCGGGTTTTTCATCCAGTACCTTTTCGAATGCCTGCAGGGCAGTTTCATGCTTCCCGAGCTCCATTGCAAGTTTTCCTGTCCTGCACTGGATTTCCATATCATCCGGATTCTTTGCAGCAAGCTTTTCAAAGGTTTCCAGGGCTTTTTCCTGTTTCCCCAGTTCCATCAATGCAACCCCAATGCTGTAGGAAAGGTCAGGATAATCGGGACTGAGGGAAACGACTTTTTCAAGGTATTCGAGGGCCGCTTCTTTTCTTCCCAGCCTGAGCAGGGATATGCCCCTGTTGTAAAGAGAATCGATATCTTCAGGGTTTGTTTTAAGGACTTCGGCAAAGGCTTCTTCGGCTTTTTCGTACTCTTCTGAGGCAAAAAACAAGAGTCCTTTATTTTTCCAGGCATCCTCAAAGTCCGGCCTGAGTTTTATTGCTTCTTCGAAAGCTTCAAGGGCTTCTTTGGGTTTTCCTAGCTTTCCGAGCACTATTCCTTTCTTGTTCCAGCCCTTCTCAAGATAGGGGTTCAGCCGCAAGCCTTCCTTAAAGGCTTCAAGGGCTTCTTCATAACGTTCCAGAGAATAGAGGGCAAAACCCTTGTTCATCCAGCAGATTTCGTCTTCAGGTTTCAGGTCTGCGGCATTTTCAAGAGCTTTCAGGGCAGGCTCGAATTTCCCGCTGTCGAGGAGAATGAGTCCTTTTTGAAGCCACATGTTGTAGTTTTGCGGTTCCTTTTCAAGGCTTTTTGTAAGGGACTCCAGAGCTCCTTCGAAGCGTCCGAGCCCTACAAGCACTGAGCCCCTGAACTTCTGGGCTTCGATAAAATCAGGGTCATGTTCAAGCAGGCTGTCAAGGGTTTCAAGAGCTTCTTCATATTTTCCTGCTCTGACAAGCAGGCGCCCCTGCTGGAACCATGCATCCGTATTGGTGGGGTCAAGTTCCGTAACACGGGCAAAGGACCGGGCCGCTTCCGCAAAGTTCTGCAGTTTCAAAAGAGCAAGTGCCCTGTTGTACCAGATTTCCTTCATATCAGGATAGGTTTCAAGCACGGAATCAAAGGTTTCGAGGGCTTCTTCGTATGCCTCAAGTTTCATGAGTGCAAGGCACTTATAATTCCAGGCTTCAAAATACGCAGGATCCAGCCGGATGGCTTCTTCAAAAGCCTCAATGGCTTCATTAAGCCTGAGCAGTTGCACAAGAGCGAAACCTTTCCTGAACCAGGCTTCTCTGTGTCCGGGGTTGAGCTTCAATACTTTTGAAAAGGTTTTTTCTGCGTCCTCGTACCTCGAAAGTTCGTTTAAAAGGAGAGCTTTATGGTAAAGGACAGCTTCACTTGCAGGAAACTTCTTTAAAAAATCCTCAAGGGACTGCAGAGCTTCTTCTTTTTTCCCGAGCTTTGCAAGGACAAGGCATTTCTGTTCAAGGGCATTCGTATCTTTTGGGTTTTCCCGGATAAGGGAATCAAAGCATTCGAGTGCATTTTCGTATTTTTCAAGCTTTGCAAGAATCAGGCCCTTTGCATAGCAGGCTTCTGAATTTCTGGGGTTTATTTCAAGCGCACGCCCAAAATTTCCCAGGGCTTCTTCATACCTGTCTGCTTTTCCGGCTACTGTCCCCATTGCACACCAGGCGTCTGTATACTCAGGCTTAAGTTCAAGGGCTTTTTCAAAGCAGAGGATTGAAGCTTCAGTCCTTTCTATTTCGGCAAAAGCAAGCCCCCTCATATACCAGGTTTCAGGGGTATCCGGGGAAATTTCAAGTGCACTTTCATAGGCTTCAAGCGCTTCTTCAAATCTCTCAAGAATGGCAAGAGAGGTTCCTTTTCTGTAGAGGGCTTCGGAGTTTCCAGGTTCAAGCTGCAGGACTTCATTAAATGAGTTGAGGGCTTCCTGAGTTTTTTCAGTTTCGAGGAGAGCAAGCCCTCTGTTGAAAAGGGCTCCCTTATGGCTTGGGTTTTTGTCCAGAATTTTATTGAATGTGTTAATGGCTTTCTCGTACCTTTTGCGTTTAACCAGGTCAAGGCCTCTCTGAAAGGCTTCATCGTGAATGATAACTATTCCTCCTGTCCCTCTTTTCTCGGTATAATCCTGCAGGTTCATCTGAGTATTATGTAAGTTAATCTTTTCTTTTAGTGCGGATCTTTTCTTTTCCGGCTGTTTGTATATCTATAAATTTCGCCAGTGAATGTATGTCGATAAATTTTCATTTGATTAAACTTGCATTGATAAATGTACGCTGATAAGTGTTGAAATTCTGATATACTTTGAATACTGATATGCTTTGAATACTGATATACTTTGAATACTGATATAATTAAAATACCTGTAAATTTGCATTACATAATATTTTAAAATCCGGAATTTGCTGTCATTCTAATTTTTATTTCAAACCTATTTTTCTAACATACTATATAAACAATCTCCCATAAGTGAGAGTGGGAGAAAACTTTCCAAATCTGCTTTTTGTAAATTGTTTATTAAGCGTTTAAGTTGTCTCTTCGAAGAAGGTTTACATTATAAAAGGAGATATTATAAGAAGATATAAAAAGAATTCTAAATCTAAATTATATTTTAAAGATTCCCATCAAGGGCTTTTTTGATGCTTTTGCAGGTTTCTTCATTATGGCAGACAAGCAAAACTATGTCAGGCAGCTCATTTCTCTGAAGAAACTTCCTTACCTGAGAAACTGCAATCCCGGCTGCTCTTTCGGAGGGAAAGCTGTATGCTCCTGTACTTATGGCTGGAAATGCAATCGTTTTTATTTTATGCTCTCTTGCAAGCTCAAGACTCTTCCTGTAGCAGGAAGCAAGAAGTTCATCTTCTCCTCCTCTGCCACCCTGCCATACGGGGCCAACAGTATGTATAACATATTTTGCAGGCAGAAGGTGTCCTGATGTAATTTTTGCTTCTCCTGTGGGGCAGCCGTTAAGGGTTCTACACTCTTCCAGTAGCGCGGGACCTGCAGCCCTGTGGATAGCCCCATCTACTCCCCCGCCTCCGAGAAGTGTATTGTTTGCAGCATTGACAATGGCATCAACTTTCATTTTCACGATATCCCCTTCGAATATCCTTATTCTATCCGGATTTAGTTTCATACTCGATCCCTGACTCGATTCTTTTCTTTTTATTCTTCTTTACAGAGCTTTCCCGGTATTTTGCTCGGGATTTATCTATCTTATTTTCCTGGTTTATTTGACTGGTTTATTTGCCTGGTTTATTTGACTGGTTTATTTGCCTGGCTTATCCTGCTCGCCCTTTTTCCATGATAGATTTATTACATATAGGATGGTTTTTTTCTTAAAGGTCAAAGTTTTTTGATTCGTAAGCTCCCAAACAATGATATAGCATAAAACATAGATTATATTAGTCAACCGAAAAAGGGGATTTCGGTGGCATGCAGGCTTAATTGCCCGCTTAAAAAACTCTAAAACTCTTATGTGCCTCTGGGGGTTACCGGGGCAATCCTGTTAAAAATTTGATCTAAAAGATCCTACAATCTGAAAGATCAAATGTATAAATAGCTAAAATAAACCAGTGACTAAAATAAACCGAGCCAGAAAATTTCTTAGACATATTTCTTAACTCTGGCTAATTTCTTAACCCTTGCTAATTTCTTAACCCTGGTTATATACAGCAAGTGGTGTAAATCTCTGAATAATTTCAATGGGGAGATAAACCATGAGTAACATGACACTTAAGGAGAGACTTTTAAACACATTAGAAGGAAAGCAAGTTGACAAAGTACCTGTTTGTTCCGTAACCCAGACGGGGATTGTGGAATTAATGGATGAAGTGGGAGCTCCCTGGCCGGAATCTCACTCTGACCCCGAGCTTATGGCAAAGCTGGCACTCGCCAACCACGAGCTCAGCGGGCTTGAAGCTGTAAGGGTTCCCTATTGCCTTACTGTCCTGGTCGAAGCCATGGGCTGTGAGATCAATATGGGTACCAAGAACAGGCAGCCCTCCGTTACCGGTCACCCCTACCCCAAAGATCTCGAAGGCGCAGCAATCCCTGCAGACCTCCTGCAGAAAGGCAGAATTCCAGCAGTACTTGAAGCAATCAAGATCATCAGGGAAAAAGTAGGCCCTGACGTGCCAATCGTTGGCGGTATGGAAGGTCCTATCACAATCGCTTCCGACCTTGTAAGTGTAAAATCCTTCATGAAATGGTCCATCAAAAAAATTGAACTCTTCGAACAGACTCTGGACCTCGCAACCGAAGCCGCAATCATCTATGCAAATGCAATGGTAGAAGCCGGTGCAGACATTATTGCCATTGCAGATCCTGTCGCCTCTCCTGACCTCATGAGCCCCGACTCCTTCAAGCAGTATCTCCAGCCAAGGCTGCAGAAGTTCTCCGCCAGCGTGAACTCGGTTACAGTCCTGCATATCTGCGGCAATGTGAACTCTATTCTGGACTATATGGCAGACTGCGGATTTGAAGGCCTCAGCGTTGAAGAAAAAATCGGCAGCGTAAAGAAGGCAAAGGAAATCATCGGAACCAGAGCAAGGCTCGTAGGAAACATTTCAAGCCCGTTCACTTTGCTTCCTGGCCCGGTTGACAAAATAAAAACCGAATCCAAACAGGCTCTTGCAGATGGCGTTGATGTGCTTGCCCCTGGTTGCGGAATTGCACCCATGACTCCTCTCGAGAACATAAAAGCCATGGTCGCAGCAAGAGACGAATATTACGCTTGAAGAAAAGTATGCTTAAAGAAAAGTATGCTTGAAGAAAAGTACGCTTGAAGAAAAGTACGCTTGAAGAAAAGTACGCTTGAAGAAAAGTACGCTTGAAGAAAATGCTGAAAAATGGAAATCTTTTCTTCCAATTTTTAAACAAGTTTCTGCTTTTTACTTTTTTAATTTTAATTATTGAGGTACTGTTTTTTCGGATGTGGTATACTTTATGAAAAAACGAAAATACTTAAAAAATTATTATGAGGTTTTGAAATAACCGGGGTGCCGGAAATTCCCAGGCACCCATCTGGATGTTCTGGTTTATCAGGCATCCAGGGCGTTCAAATAAAAATCTCTAATTTTACTCCTGAATTTTTTGAGGTGCAACTTCACAGGTTCTCTGCTGACCAGTCACCTGCAGCTTTTACCCAGGTCTTGAGCCTGTCAGATGTGCTGAGAGGTGGAGTTCCACATCCGAGCTTACTTGCTTTTGCTCCGCTGTCCAGGGCCTTCCTTACTTCTGCAATGATCTGTTCTTCCGTACCATCGACCATCAGGAGGGGGGTCACGTTTCCAACCACAGGAACGCCATGTGCAAGCTTTGTAGCTTCACTCATATCTACTGTTTGATCGATACTGAGGCTGTCTGCTCCGGTGGCGGTCATACCTTCAATAATCGAGGTTGTATTCCCGCAGATGTGCAGTTCCCAGGGGCATCCATTCTCGTGGATGAAATCTCCAAGCTCCTTTTCTGATGGGCCTGCTACTTTGTAGTAGAACTCCGGCATCAGGAGGTTCGGGGATGCTGATGCATCGGAACAATAGAAAATGTCAGCTCCAGCTTGAGCACAGGCTTCAGCATAAATTTTGCTGATCTCAAGAGACACTGAAAGCCAGTCCTGCATTTTCTCCATGAATTTTTCTTTCTGAAGGCACCTGTAACTAAGCATGGCAAGATTTTCGGCCCCCATCAAGTCTCCGAGAAGGGTAATCGGAGCTTCGATGAGAGCATAGGTAGCAACATCAGGGTATCTTTCCTTTGCAAGTTTAATTGCATCTATTGTGGTCCTGACAAACTTGTTTTCAAGGAAGTTATCATATGTCACATCTTCCGGTTTTTTAAACATGCCTCTCACTGAAGGGTGAATGTCAACTCTCCCCATCTTCACATCAAGCCCGGTAGCAGCAGATTCAACAAACATGCCAAAGGCTACGACGAGGTTATCAATACCTGTCTCCATAGGAGCACAGCTTGCAATGTTGACCATCATCTCTGCGTTGGAGTGGTAGTCAGGCCAGACTGCCCCAGTCTTTTCAATGTACTCCTTAAGCATTGCAACGCCGGAGATTACCGGGATCCTATCAACAGGTTTCCTGTCGAGCATTGCAAGGACCCTTTCCTTTGATGTCATCTCATTGACCATTTCTTTTCAACTCCGTTATTTCTATGATCTAACAACGATTGCGTGAAATATTCAGTTAATAATTCCCCGAAATAGTCAGTCCCATCTTTCTTTTTTGCATACCTCAAATTGATTCAATTGATTGGCTTGCAAATGTGAAAAATAGGGATATGGAAAAATAGAGACGTGAAAATTAGGGGAGCATCCGGATCTTCACCTTTTCACAATTAAATATTTGGCGTAAAGATAAATATAATAACCGACACCAAAAAAACGAATAGCATTGATCTTATCAATCTCGCTCTTTTTATAAACGTGATTGTTAAAAAAGCACTGTTGTATTTTATATTATGGCATTTACAAAATAAATGCATGGGCTAAAATCAATGAATTACATATAATCAACATGTGTATTCCAGTGTAACTCCGTTTACGGAATCAATGTAGTTGATTTTGTGTAAACTTCATAAATATGTTAACGAATATTTGCCTGCGAAAGGGAGTAACCAATTACAATGTCTGGTATAAATTTATATCGCTCTTAAGTTTTTATTCAGTTTTCTGCCCATCCCTTCGTATAGTTCTTTGATGCTGTAAATCCAAAAATTTTTTAAAAATAAAAATTGGAAGAACTGCCTCGGTTAAAGGCCGTAGTTCTCCGGCAGGAAGACTTTGACTTCCGTCTTGTATTTGTCCAGGCAGTCGCTCATGAACTTGTCCTTGTCATCTGTGAGTGCCTCAAAGGCTGCCTTTGCATCTGCAAGGGCCTTGGCTTCGAACCTTGAGAGGGTAAGTTTTCCCTTTGCTCCTTCTTCGACGAGTTTGATGGATTCGAGAGCGGCATTCTTGGCACGGAGGTATATGTCGTTTCCGTCCTTTGCAATTGCCTGCCCGACTTTATAGGCGTTGTCATAGGCGAGCACATAGCCCTGTGGGTCTCTGTACTTGTCAGAGGCGACAAACAGGTCTCTCAGGACCTTTTCGTTTCCAGACTGGAGGGCGACGTTCATGAGAGAACAGTCGTATGCAAGAGTCTCTGACCAGCACTGAACTGTGGTACCGCCGAATTCGCCGTGGTATTCAACGGACTCGTTGGACCAGAGGTCACAGCACTGCATGGTCAGGTTCCCCATCAGGTCGGAGTGGGCACAGGTTGAGGTCTTACCTTCCTGAGCTATCGGGACACCTGAAACGGACTTTACGATGGTGTTTTCGTAACCGCAGTCCTTTCCAGGGCCAACTGCGCCTGCTTCATAGGCCACGAGGGACCTTGCTGCAGAAATCGACCTTGCGATGATTGCAATTGTGTGGGCCAGGTTCTTGTCCAGCAGCCCGCCCGCAATGAACATTGCAGTGTTTGCCTGGGCGCAGTCCGTGTCTCCGGCTGCGACAGTTCCGGTCTTCTTTGCAATTGCTGCAATGTCTTGCCAGATCATCTCCATGTCCATGCTGCCGAGAACGCCTATGCCGTAAAGTATGCCTGCCATGTCGTTCCTGAGAATCGCATAGTCGAAAACTTCCTTACCGCCCATTGACTCAACGGCAAGCAGATCAGCACCGGACTTGGCGCACTGTTCAAAAGCCTCAAGGAAGACTGGGTACTTGTCTCCTCTAAGCTTGAGGTAGTCACGGTCTTCACGGATGTCACCGATGGTGTGGCGGAGAGCGCACTTTATGCCATATTCATCATGGTAGTCTTCCATGATGGTTTTCTGGGCATGGGCAACTTCTGCTCCCCAGGAGGGGTTGTTGGACATCTGCTGGACGTGTTCGGTTTCAAGTACCACGGCGGGAGCTCCTATCTGGACCATCCTTGCCATGATGTCAGTGGTAATCCTCTCATATTCCTTTACGAGCTTTTCCTTGGATGCACCTGCTTCTGGTCTGGGAGCATAGTTCACTTCAGGGGTTGTGTAGCCGGCGCCGATTTCAAGTCCCAGTCCTGCTTTGACGGGCTTGACAGCTTTTCCGAAGACCATGTCATCCGCTTTTGCATAAGCCATTTTAGTGAATCTTGTTACTGCCATCTACTCCACCTCCTCAGTGTTTATGGAATTTCTCCCTCAGCTTTACGATATTGTCCCCATGTGCCTTGATGAAATCGGCCATTTTAGGGGCATCAGATGCTTCTTCACCGTACACGCCAAGTTCATACTGGGATACGAAGTCCTGGTTCACGGCCCCGCCTCCGCATGCAAAGGGAACCCTGTAGCCTTTCTCCATGAGCTTATCGTTTATCTCTTTGAATGCATACATGGTTGTGGTCATGAGAGCTGTACCTGTCAGCATCAGGGGGCTCTCTTTTTCCACGGCGTCCAGGACTTCGTCGACAGGAACATCTCTTCCAAGGTCTATTACATCGTATCCGTTTGCTCTTAGCAGTGCAACCACAATGTTCTTGCCGATGTCGTGGACGTCACCTTCTGCGACGTGGCAGATGATTTTTCCTTTGACTTCGGGGGCTTTGCCAACCTTTTGCTTAAGGAATTCGATGCCCTCAAGCATGGCATCAGCGGACATCATAACGTTTGGCAGGAAAATGACTCCTTCATCGTAGAGCCTGGAGACAACTCCCATTCCTGGCATTAAGGCTCCATTGATGAGGCCCATCGGGTCCTTTCCGGCGGCAATGGCCTTTTTCAGTCCCTCTACAACGTCATCTTCTTCCCCTTCGAAGATAGCTTTTGCAATCGGGTAAATCGTTGAATCTTTTGGATAGAGCTCTTCTGCGGCATCTTCCGGTGTCATTTCCTTTTCAAGTTGTACGTTGTAACGAACCAGAATACCACTGGGATCTATATCTATCAAATGTCTAACCTCCATTTTAGCATTTGAGGAGCAACCAATCCCTTGTTGTTTACAGGACGAAAGCCGGGTTAAAACTAAACAGTCCCTACAAAGATCCTATATATGTTCAAGTGTTTATTAATTCCCCCGTTTTCAATAAAAACAGCCAAACGTGATCTAAATAGGTATAAATCCCCAATTTCTTCCTAATTTATTAAAAGGACTTCTAACTCCCCTTTATTTAATTGTGGTTTTATATATATAATATTCACTGAGCAAGTTTAAAGTTCTAAGACTGAAAACAGGTATTCCCCATTCCTTTGTACTCTGTTTTTCCGTTTATGGGGTTGGATTTCTCTCTAGAAAATACTAATTTGTGCACTTAATGCGTACACAGTAGTACCCGCATCTTAAGAGATGATGCGGAGCAGATACATTTCTTGTATGCTGTACTGTATGCTATTTCATTTTCTGTTTTTTTCAGGGCCCGTTTGAATCCTCTTAACTGATTATTTGATAAAATAACCAAAAAGTATTTATCCACGTACTGCGTTTAGGAGTTTCCCTGATCAGGAGAGATCAGGCGGCAATGAACTTGTAGATTTATGGCAAAATTACTTTTGCAATAAAATCTGTATGCAAGTGGATTGCTGGACAAAAAGCTTTATATACAAGTAACGTCTTGTATGAATCCCTCACACAGCAATTGTGCGAGACTCACCCGCTACCGATCTTTGATGATTGGAGCTGCAGAATCTTTGTAGGTTCAAGCAAAATTTCGTTTTGCGTCGGATCTGCTTTGAAAAATGCGAGGTGGGGAAAAGCTTTATATACAAGGAATGCCTTGTATGAATCCCTCACACAGCTCAAATGTGTGGGTTGAAATTCAAAATCTCTATCATCTTTTAATGGAGACAGGAGTTATTTTTCTGTCTGACGAGGATTTGTCGGTTCGGTTAATTCTGGGTGATAGATGTTTCAACATCTATCGCGAAATGAACT
>NZ_JJQY01000001.1:0-24355 GCF_000979295.1 Methanosarcina sp. 1.H.T.1A.1
AGATGTGTATAAGAGACAGCATCTACACTGTATTAAAAATGATGCTCCTTGATACAAAAACGGAAGAAATTGTTATTGACCAGGTGAGCATCATCATCGGTCCCAGATACATCCTGTCTTTTCAGGAAAGGGAGGGGGACGTTTTTGATCCTCTCCGGGAAAGGCTCAAAAATCCGGCTTCACGCCTGCGAAAGAACGGGGTGGACTACCTTGCCTACGGCCTTATTGACGCTGTAATCGACAATTATTTTCTGATCCTCGAGCACTTTGGGGAAAAGATAGAGGATCTTGAAGATGAACTCGTCAGGAACCCGGCGCCAGGTACCCTGAAAATAATCCAGAAATACAAAAGAGATATGATCCTTCTGCGTAAATCGGTATGGCCCCTCAGGGAACTGATTAGCGGCCTACAGAAAGTGGAGTCCGAGCTTATCACGGAGACTACGCAGATTTACCTGAGGGACATTTATGACCATACCATTCAGGTCATAGACTCCATAGAGACATTCCGGGATATCCTCTCTTCAATGGTAGATGTCTACCTCTCCAGCTTGAGCAACAGGATGAATGATATTATGAAAGTCCTGACAATCATCGCCACGATTTTCATCCCCCTTACCTTTGTCGCAGGAGTCTATGGCATGAATTTTGACTATATGCCCGAACTCCGGTGGCGCTGGGGTTACCCTGCAGTCATGCTGAGCATGACGTTATTGGGAATAAGCATGTTTCTTTATTTTAAGAAGAGAAGATGGGTCTAAAAACCCTATTCCCCAAATTCCCATAGTTGCGCCGCCCGAATTGCGCCTCGCCCGAGTTTCGCTTCGGGATCACAGAATATCGGAGATTTTCGGGGAGTTGCACTGTAAGTGCAACAGCACGAGGTCCTTTTCGCTTCGCTCAAGAGGACTAACTTATGGACGTTAATAATGAGCTTCGTTCAAGCGGACTGAATTACGATTTCTTTGACCCTACAACCTTATTCACCGTGCCATATCTTTTTTTCCACTCTCGACGCAGGAGAGCGGTCTTTCAAAGTAATAAGGGAATAAAGAAAAAAAGAAAGAAAGAAAGAAAGAAAGAAAGAAAAGCCGAAAAAGTAAGAGCTACTGAGGAAGCTTGTAAGTAAGAAATGAGAACCAAACAAGTCCAAGTGACCGAAAAAAAGGCAGAAGAAAGCAAAACAAAGCAAATTCTACTTGAAAAACACTTTTTGTCAAATCTCTTTTTTATTTCCCTCTTTTTTGGGAAGGGCCGTCAGACAAGCTGGCGGAGATATCCTATAATGCAGGGATTCAAAACCGAACTCCGGGGTCAAGGAAAGTATTTCTCAGCCCAGGGGATATTTTTTCCACAGATAAGTTTCTCTTAATAGCAGTATCGTTTCACCTTTTGTTTTTAATCCTGGTTGGCAGGCCGGTCCTGGCTCCAGGCGGCGCAGGGGGAGAGAACTGAAAGCTTCCCTCCAGGGTTCCGGAATGGATTAACCAATTAATCAGGGACCATCTTTTTCTACAATCCTATAAAATTTATTCGAAGTAATTTTTTTATAATAGTTTGAATGTAATATTAAGAAATTTAGAAATTGACTAAAATATGTTAATTGCTGGAATACTATGTACGGCTACTACGATCCCCCATTTTCAGTAGAACAGGAAGGAATTTCTATATCCGTAGAAAAAACAGGAGATGGATGGGTATACAAGAGGACGCTTGGAAAAGATGAAGTGGAAAAGCTCATCCTTGGAGATAGAAAGCGCATTATCATAAATCCAGTTGAACCCCTGAATACTCCGAAAGAAATTACTCCAAATCTGCTGATAGAGTTTGAAAAAACCCTGCTCCTTGCAGGTGGGGAGAAAAAACGGATTTTTTTGACTTTTCCGGTTGAAATAGGCGTTTTTATCTCGGAAAACGGAAATAAGAATCCCCAGGTCCTGGATGTGCTCAGCCTGGTGAGGCAGAAATTTACCCTTTACGGAGAGGTTTCGAATGGAGTTGTCTGCAAGCACTGGAAAAGCAGGTTATACTCGTTTTCTCCTTCCCTTAATCCCCTGCAGGAAGGAGTTATGGAGCTTACTCTTAGAAATACCTCCTCTGATTGGGCTTCAATCTCAAAAGCTGTTTTCAGTGCATACGGGATGAAACTGTACTATGACGGGGATGTTTTTATGAAAGCTCGTATGGACATCCTCAATAGGAACACGGCTGAAACTGGTTTCGAAATGCAGCCTATTAACGGAGAGATGAAAGGTTATCTTGTGAAAGACCAAAAAATCAGGAAAGAGGCTTTTGGTGTTTACGGCCTCCGGAAGCTTGGTTTTGTGCCTCTTAAATTTTATATGGGGTGGGGCTTTTGATCCTCCCGGATATTAATTTTTTTGATTTTGAGCTGTATGAAACCTCAGAAGGCATGGTTACCTTTGCAGACCTACTAAAGTTTGTTCTCATTCTTTCTTTTTCGGTCCTCCTCTCCAGAGTGCTCACAATTTACCTGCGGAGGTCTCTTAAAGACCGGGTTAGTAAGGATGTGGGCGAACCTGTCCTCAAACTTCTTTATTATAGCTCTCTTATTGTCGTTTTCATATCGACACTTCCCTTAATAGGGTTTGACCCCTCAGGGTTCCTGCTTGCAGGAGGAGTCGCGGGTATAGTCATCGGTTTTGCGAGCCAGAACATTGTTGGAAATCTGGTCGCAGGATGTTTCCTTATGTTTGAAAGGCCCATAAAAATAGGGGACCAGGTAGAAATCAATGGGATAGCTGGCTATGTTACCGATATCCGCATAATCTCAACCCTTATCCGCACCTATGACGGGCTCCTCGTCCGCCTGCCCAATCAGCAGGTCTTTACCACAAACATCACAAATATTGTGGGGCATCCGGTCAGAAGGTTTGAATACACAATCAGAATCCGCTATAGCGACGATGCCAGCACTGCAATATGGCTGATCAAGGACCTTATAGACAAGGAACCTTTCGCCCTCATGAGCCCCGCTCCTTCAGTTTTTGTAAATGAGCTTGGAGAAAGCTCGGTAAACATTACTGCCAGGATCTGGGCTCCTGTGAACGAATGGTTCGGGCTGAAAACGAGGCTCCTGTGGAATATCAAAAAAACTCTTGAAGAAAACGGCATAGAAATTCCCTTCCCGCAGCGGGTGCTTCATATTAAAACAAATTCGGAAAAACCGCCGCAGGTGATTGAAGAGCTAAAAGAAAATACGTTTGAAGAAAACGAATGCGTGTTGAACTTTGAAGAAAGGGTATTAAACTGAAAAACTGAACCGGTGATTAAGCTGAGTGGCAAAAGGAAAAGAGAAGCAGCTTTTTAAGGTACAGATTTCCTGATCCCCTTTTCTTCCCTTTTCTTCCCTTTTCTTCCCTTTTCTTCCCTTTTCTTCCCTTTTCTTCCCTTTTCTTCCCTTTTCTTCCCTTTTCTTCCCTTTTCTCCCCTTTTCTCCCCTATTTTCCCCTTTTATTCATTTTTCATCCATTTTATTCATTTTTTCCCTTTTATTCATTTTTTTTCCCTTTTATTCATTTTTTTCCCTTTTCTCCCCTGTGCCTCCTTTCCTTTGGCATGAAAATACTGTGATTTGAAAAGTACTTTCATTTCTTTGTGCCTGTTATTTGAAGAATTTCATCTTCATTTTTAATTTCTGACCTCAAGCGCATCCCTGATTGGTTTAACTGTAAGGGCTCCGGGTGTCCCTTTCATATTGTGAGGCGGCCAGGTGCCGGATTTTATTTCTTCCGAGTTTTCGTCATGTTCGTCTTCAAGGAGCAGGATAACCTCTATGTCCTCAGGGACAGTGTTTACCATTTTTGCCCCGCAGGCGTTGAGTTCCCCAAGGGCTTCATTTCCTTTTTCCTCATTAAAGGGGACCGTACAGCCCTTTACGACGTTTGTCCGAAAGCCCCTCTCAAGAAAGACAAGAGCATTGTGGTAGATGCAGACCTCATCAACCAGGCCTGTTATGAATACCTCGTCAATGCCCAGCTCCGCGAGCTCCAGTTCGAGTCTAGGGTTTGTGAAAGCGTTGTAGTGGTCTTTCGGAAGCCTGAGTACAGCAGTATTTCCCCTGCGGAGGACTTTTTTCACAAGTTCCACTATTGGGTCAACGATTGTTCTGCCCAGGGGGGCCACGAGGCTGCCTTTGTATTCCCTGCCTTCATGTTCGTATTTCTCAAACACGAAATCGTTTGTCATGTCTATGATAACCAGTGCTTTCAAGCTTTCACCCTTTTCTCAGCGTTATCCTTCAATCCATCTCGTCTTTGATCTTCTATTTGCGTTATTTGCGATAAGTTTACCCCTTAAGCCTTTTCTTTGAAGCAACTTTTCCTTGACTAACTTGAAAATATAAAAACACTTAATACACATAATAATTATAAAATATTTAATAGTTTAGTGATTTTTGTAGATAAATATTTTTAATGTATTTTGTTAAAAGATACTGATTATTTTGCGTTTAAGCCGAGTATGAAGCTGAATCTGTGTTATATCTTTAAAATAATTAAAAAACAAAATAAAACGTATAAAGGGATAAAATGCTAAAAAAACTCATTATATTACTTTTGCTTGCTGCAATGTGCCTCTTTCCATGGCAAGCATCAGCAATTTCAGAAAACCTGACTTCGATAGAAAATGGATATGTAACAGATGAATCTAATTTACATTTAACATTTGAAAATAATACGCTTTCAAATTTTGAAAATAATAAATCCACAACATTTGAAAATTATGAATCAATTTCATCTAAAAATGATTCTTCAGGACTTTTTTCCCTCGCTCCTTTGAATCCCGATTTTGAGGAGTACATTGAAAATGAGGAGCTAACCGAGAATAGAATACTCCTGACCTCAGGTGAGGTTTCTGAAGAAGAAGAAGAAAATTTAGCTACAGGCTATACTCCCGCCCCAGTAGACCTCTCACACCTGAAAACTGTTGAAAGTCCGGAGGGTTTGAGTAATTATCCCGCTTCTTACGACCTCCGGGCCCTTGGGCGTGTGAGTCCTGTCCGGGACCAGAAAGATGCAGGAAGCTGCTGGACATTTGGGGCTTATGCATCCCTTGAATCTTACATTCTCGGAACAGAAGGAAAAAACATGGACTTTTCCGAGAACAACATAAAAAACCTGCTTTCGGAGGAGTATCCTGAAGGTTTTGACCGCACTTTTGATGACGGCGGAAACGCTCTTATGACTACGGCTTACTTTGCCCGCTGGAGCGGCCCGGTAAGTGAGACCGATGACCCCTACGACCCTCACTCCAGGATCTCTCCGACAGACCTTCCTTCCTTAAAACGTATACAGGAAGTGATTTCCCTCCCGGCAAGAAGCGGTCCCGAAGATAATGACCTGATCAAATGGGCACTGACGAATTATGGAGCAGTTGACACTGTAATTTACTTTTCTTCCGATGCTTATGACGCTGCCAACTGCAGTCATTATTATGCAGGCTCGAATTGTGCAAACCATATGGTAGGTATAGTAGGCTGGGACGATTCTTTTGACCGAAACAAATTCACTCCTGCAGCTCCGGGAGATGGGGCGTTCATTGTCAAAAATTCCTGGGGTACCAAATGGGGAGATGAAGGGTTCTTCTATGTTTCGTATTACGATACCATTATAGGAGACGAGAATGTTGTCCATACTGCCGAAGACCTCAGTTCCTATTCCCATATGTACCAGTACGACCCCCTGGGATGGGTTGAAAGTATCGGGTCCTCAGGAAGCAACACAGCCTGGGCAGCCAACGTCTTTACAGCCGAAGAAGCCGAAACCCTTGAAGCTGTGAGTTTCTATACCCCTGCCACCGGCACAGGGTACGAAATCTACGTCTACACCGATCCGGTTTCCGGTCCCATAAACCCTGCAGGAGCAGAAAGTTCTGCTAACGGGACAATTACCTTTGCAGGCTACCATACTGTTTCCCTGGACTCCGGAGTCCCGCTTGAGCCGGGGCAGGACTTTTCAGTAGTTGTAAAATTTACTACCCCCGGGTATTCCTTCCCTGTGGCAGTTGAATACCCACAGGAAGGATACAGCAGCAAAGCCAGGGCAAATCCCGGGGAGAGTTTCTTCAGCCCGGACGGGGAAAACTGGGTGGACACTGCTCTTGCTGTGGAAAACATGAACGTTTGCATTAAAGCCTTCACAAACCGGAGCGAAGCGGCAGAAGCTGCCTTCACGGCCAATGTTACCTCGGGCCCGGTTCCCCTCATGGTAGAATTTATTGATGCAAGTACGCTCTCCCCCACGGCCTGGTACTGGGACTTCGGGGACGGAAACATTTCCACAGCCCGTTTTCCGGCTCATACCTATTCGGGAGCCGGGAAGTACAATGTCACACTCCGAGTGGAAAACGAATACGGAGATTGCACTATTGAAAAAACGGAATGGATCAGTGCGACTGACGCTTCCCTGATCTATGTGGACGATGACGGGCCTGCAGACTTCACTTCCATCCAGGCTGCAGTTAACGCTGCTTCCCCCGGCGCCACAATCATTGTCAGAAACGGCACTTACACGGAAAACGTGGATGTTGACAGGGCTGTTACAATCATTTCCGAGTCCGGACCTGAGTATACGGAAGTAAAGGCTGCAAACCCGAAAGATTCCGTGTTTTATGTAACGGCAAATGCAGTTAATATTTCAGGTTTTTCCATCTGCGGAGGGTCTGAATATTATTCTTCTTCCTCCTACGCTACCGCCGGCATCTGGCTCTATGAGGCCAGGGACTGCAACATAAGCGGAAACTTACTTTCGGACAATTGCTGTGGAATTTATGTTATCGGTTCAGGGAACTGTACCCTGAACGGGAACAGGGCCGAATCCAATGAAATCGGAATCTATCTGTATAGGTCGGAAGGAAATAGCCTGAGAAACAATAGTATGGAAAACAACTCTTACAATTTTGCAATTCCGGGTGCTTCGACTACAAACGACATTGACGAAAGCAACACAGTTGACGGCAAGCCAATCTATTATCTTGTAAACGAAAGCGACCTTGTTCTGGATTCAGGTTCGGATGCAGGGACTATTTATTGTATTGACTGCCAGAACGTGACGGTCAGGGACCTGAACCTCTCCGGAAATTACTATGGGCTTTACCTATACAATACGGTGGATTCTCACTTTGAGAACCTTAGCTCGCCAAAAAACAATTACGGGTTCTACATCAGTGGTTCCACCGGCTTAAATTTCACTGACAACAGCGCAAGTTCAAATTACTACGGGCTTTACATTGAAAATTCGGAATGGAAATCCCTCTCCGGCAATAGAATGGAAGGGAACACTTACAACTTTGGAATTGAAGGAAACTGTGCTTCGCAAAATGTGCCTGAGGTGGAGTCAAGCAACCTGCTTGATGGAAAGCCCCTGTACATCCTCTCCGGAGTCTCCGATTATGTCCTGGATGCAGAGTCTGATGCAGGTTCTGTTTGTTTGCTTAACTGCCAGAACGTAACAGTCCGGGACCTGGTGTTCCGGGACGGACGGTTTGGGGTCTACCTTTCCAGAACGGAAAGAGCAGCAATTGAAAACAATACGTTCTCCGGCAACCGGTATGGAGTGTACCTCGAGGACTCCGGGAACAATACGGTAGAGGGCAATGAATTTTCAGACAATTCGCGGGGAGTTTACCTGACGTCCTCTTCAGGAAACACCCTGGCAAACAACGCCCTGGCCGGAAATTCGGCATGCGGCATCTATCTTTCCGAGTCCGGACGTAACAACATAAGCGGAAACAATGCCTCAGGGAGTTATGCAGGAATTCAGGCAGACTACTCCAATGGCAACACTTTCCTGGAAAACAGTGCTTATAACAATACTCTAGGGCTTTGTCTGTTGGGTTCGGACTACAACACCCTGACAGCAAACACTGCAAATTCGAACAGTGAAAGCGGATTTGACCTGACCATAAGCCAGCACAATACCCTTTCAGGGAACAGAGCTCTGGACAACTTCCGCGGCATTGTTCTTCAGGGCTGGACCGGGGAAGCTTTCACTTCGGATAATGTCCTGTCTTCCAACACGGTTTCAAATAACTCGGAATTCGGGATCTGGCTTACTGTAGCCGCAAATAACACCCTCTACGGCAATTATTTCAACAACACAAAGAACGTTGGGGATACGGGCCATAATATCTGGAATACCACTTCAGGAAACTACTGGAGCGATTATGCGGGCTCTGACGCTGACGGAAATGGGATCGGAGATACTCCTTACGTTATCAACTCCATGACCGGAAGTCAGGATTACCTGCCCATCTGCAGGGAACCGGGTATCCCGCTGACCCTCACTGTGGGTTCCGGAGCCGGGGCTTTTTCCTCAATCCAGGCGGCTGTAGATGCTGCGTGGGAAGGGGATACGCTTCTTGTAAGCCCGGGCACTTATATGGAAAACGTAAAGGTGAACAAATCGGTCAGTATCATTTCCTCCTCAGGAAATCCTGAAGATACCATTGTCCGTGCGGCTACTCCTGATGAACACGTTTTCAGCGTGATTGCCGATTCCGTGACGATCAGCGGGTTTACCGTGTCCGGAGCTTCGGAGGACAGCAAGGCAGGGATTTATCTGGAAGGGGTATCTGGCTGCAGTTTAAGCGGGAATGTCCTTTCTGGCAGTTATTTTGGGATTCTGGGCATGTTCAACAGCGACAGCAACTGTTCAAACAACACTGTTGAGAATAATATGTGTGGAATCTTTTCTGTTGTCGGGGAAAACAACAAACTGAACAACAACAGCATCTCAGAAAACGAGTTAGGGCTCATTCTTGCTTCCGATTTCAGCGTCCTGAGAAATAATCTAATTTCAGGTAACAAGTACAACTTCGGAGCTTTGCCTTTTATAGCAGATGTAATCGGGGACATCGATACCAGCAACCTTGTGGACGGCAAGCCCATTTACTACCTTGTAGGGGAATCCGACAGGGTGCTCGATGCTTCTTCCAATGCAGGGACAGTGTATCTTGTTGATTGCGAGAACATAACAGTCAGAGACCAGGTGCTTGAGCATAACATATACGGCATTTATCTTTACAATACGACGAATTCAAGTCTGGTCGGAAACCGTGTGAGTAATAACGATGAAGGGCTCACCCTTTATGATTCTTGCAATAACAGCATCTACAACAATTTCTTCTCAAGCGACTTTCTGAACGTCGAGTTGATGGGGGAATGTTCCGGAAACATCTGGAACGCCAGCAGGACCGAAGGGCCTAATGTTCTCGGGGATCCGTATATCGGAGGCAACTGCTGGGCAAACCCGAAGGGAACTGGTTTTTCCGAAACCACTCCTGACGCAGACGGGGATGGGTTCTGTGACCTCCCTTACGAGATTCCGGGATCCGGAAGCCAGTTTGACAGCCTCCCCCTCTACAACCCTCCCGAAGTTGCCGATGGCGGAGAAGAAGTAGAAGAAGAGGAACACAGGGGGAGTAGCGGGAGCCGGTCAGCCATTTTCAGTGGCGTCTCGGGAGTGCCTTCTGTCAATGTTCAGGGAGTGGATGTTTCCAGGCAGCAGGTACTCGCAGGCCAGCAGGCGGAGTTTACATTCAGTGACCCCGGATGCAGTGTTACGGGCATCAGTTTTGTTTCAGAGACAAATGCCGGGACAGTGACCGGGAAAGTGGAGATCTTAAACGGCCTGCCAAAAACGATTCTGGAAGGTCCGGAAGGCGCGGTTTACCAGTACATGAACATAGTGATCGGAAGCCAGTTCTTTGGGGAATCCGGGACGTTTGAGAGTGCCGTGATTGACTTTAAGGTCCCTCGCAGCTGGATGGAAGAAAATATGATCGATGAAGCAACCCTCGTTCTGAACCGCTTCCATGAAAATGCCTGGGTCCAGCTTTCAACCGAAAAAACCGGGGAAGACGCCGAATTCTTCTACTTCAGAGCAGAAACCCCTGGCTTTTCCTACTACTCGATTACAGGGGAAAAGAAAGGTGCCGTTACGATAACGCCGGCAGAAACTCCAGGCTCCGGAGATGAGGCACAGAAAATAACGGGTAACGAAGTTCCGGAAACGACCTCAGAAGAAAAGAAAAGTCCGGGCTTTGGGCTTGTCTTTGCAGTTTCGGGAATTCTTTCCGTACTGTTCCTGTTGAAAAAGAAGTAAGGAGGATAAAAAAGGAAGACAAAAAACCTGAACTGTTGATATAGTGAAGGGAAATCATTTTCCCTTCCACTTTCTTTTTTGATTTTTTTCGATAAATGTCGTCCCGCCCGAGTTGGGCCACCCGAGTTGAGCTTCGGGATCACAGGAAATCGGAGATTTTCTGGGGGTTGCTATGTAATCGCAACAGCCCGCGGTCCTTTTCGCTTCACTTCGTTTCGCTCAAGAGGACTAATTTATGGATTTTAGCAGTGAACTTCACTCAGGAAGGCTAAATTACGATTTCTTTGACCCATACAACCTTATTCGCTATATTGAGTCGTTTTTGTCCCGGCAGAGTTGCGGCTCTGCAGTGCGCTGTCCTTTTCGCTTCGCTCAAGAGGACCAATTCATGAATGTCTCTAACCTACACAACGTCACCAGCCGCATTATGTCGTTTTTGTCACGCTCGACGCAGGAGAGCGGCTTTCAGACAAAAAAGAAGAGGTAAAAAGAGCATGAAAGTGAAAAACTACTGAGAACGCTGTAAGAAACTCTCAGGTAGAAATGACCGGGAAAGCCTATAAGAGACTTACAAAAAATCAACAAAAAATCAACAAGGGAAAGAAACCGAAAACTCTGTAAGTATACCAAACGGAGCAGAATTAAATTTTCTCTGAAAAATGCTCTTTTTCGACTCTCTTTTTATCTCTTTTTTCTTTCCTCTTTCTTCTTTTTTTGCAGGGCCGCCAGACAAGCTGGCGGAGGCGTCCGATATTTACCTGTGGGTTGAAAACGGTCTCCGAGGTCAAGAGAATTATTTATCGGGCCAGGAGACATTGCTGTTTTCAGTTTCTTTTAATACCAGCATGAATTCACCTGCGATTTTTCTTGCATGGCTGGAGAGCTGGCTTCAGCCCTCAGTGAGGGGAGAACAATTTCTCAATATTCCGTTTTTCACCCTCCGGCAACCGGAGGGATAAGGACCATAACATCCCCGGCTTTCAGTTCGGTTTCAAGCCCTGAAAGAAACTCCATGTCTCTCCCGTTTACCAGGATCCTGATTTTCGGGATCCCACCAGCAGTAGTGCCTGTCGTAGCTTCTTTTAATTCTATCCCGTACCGGTGTTCCAGAGTACTCATGACCGCTTCCACGGTGTCCCCTGAGTGGATCTCAAGCTCGATTTCGGGCTCTCCGGTGATTTCACGGATAGTCGCAAGGAACTTTATGTGTACTTTCAAGCCTATCTCTCCGGAAAAAGAAATGAATGGATATGAAATGAAATAATGGAAAAAGTGAGAAGGGTGTTCTCAGGCCCCTCGGTTGATCCTTCAGATGATCCCGAGTTCCTTCAACTTCCCTTCCGTGGGCTTCCCGTCAATCCAGCCCCTGAGCCTGTAGTATTCGTCGATCATTTCCGGGACATGGGAAATCTGGCCTTTGGCGGGACCGGCCGGGATTGGCTCTTCGGTAAGGCGCTTTGGGAGGACGTCTTCATTCCGGTCGAGCCCGTACATGTTGTTCATCAGCCTCTCGAGGTTTGTGATCCTCTCCCCGAGTTTCAGGAGCTTGTCTGCGTCAAGGTCAAAGCCAGTAACCGCTGCCAGCATCCCCGAATACTCGGGCAGACCCAGGGCAAACGAGGTAAAGAGGCAGACTACGGAAGAGTTGATAGCTGAGGTCAGGTCCTGGAGGAGAATTGTCCACCTGGGCTTGTCCTCGACTGAGTAGGGGTCGAGCTTTTCTGGCAGGCCCAGGACTTCAGGGGAGATCGTGTAGCCGTAGACGTGGTCACCGCCGCGGTTTGCGGTTGCGTAGTTCAGGCCTATCCCCTGGATTGGGCGGGGGTCGTAGGCGGGCAGTTCCATGCCCTTGACAGCAATTGAGCATTCCGGGGCCCCATATTTTTCCGCGAGGGCTCTCGAACCCAGGGCAAGGTCAGCTCCGATCCCTGCTCGGTAGGCGGTCCTCCAGATGGCTTCGATCATTGAACCGGGGTCTCCGAAGCGCAGGTTCATACCGTGAAGTTTTTCCGGTGGGATTTTCCCTTTCTCCACGAGTTCCATGGCACAGGCGATAGTGCCTCCCATGGAGATAGTGTCAAGCCCCAGTTCGTCGCAGAGGTGGTTGGCCTTTATCAGGGCGTCGAGTTCCGTTATCCCGCAGTCGGAACCAAAGGCAAAGATGGTCTCGTACTCCGGGCCTTCGGTATCCCGGACACTGTAGGGCCCATCGGGCACATCGGACTTCCGTCCACAGACAATCGGACAGCCCCAGCAGCCTCCGCGGCCTGTCAGATATTTTTTGACAAGGGTCTCCCCGCTCTGCTCGTCGGCATCCGGGAAGTAGGCTTCCTGGAAGTTCCGGGTCGGGTAGGCCCCGCTTTCGTTGAGGATATTCACAAGAACCGCGGTTCCGTAGGTGTGAAGTCCTCCCTTCGGGCCTGTAATCGGGTTTTCCCTGATGCGCTTCATGGACTCTATGGCTCTATCTTCCATAAGTTCCCGGTTTGCAGGTTCAACCCGCTGGCTCCCGGAAACCACGACCGCCTTTAACTTCTTGCTCCCCATCACAGCCCCAAGCCCCGTCCTCCCTGCAGTTCGGTACTTGTCGTTCATGATGCCGGAAAAGGGGACCAGGTTTTCTCCCGCAGGCCCGATGCATGCAACCGAGGTCTTTTTCGGGTTTTCGCTCCTTTCCGTCAGTTCGTCCGTAACCGCGTGGACCGTCATCCCCCAGAGTTCCGGAGCCGGCACAAGCTCGGCTTTTCCATCCACGATGCTCAGGTAGACCGGCTCCTTTGAGATCCCCCGCACGATTACAGCGTCATACCCTGCAAATTTCAGGAAGGCCCCCCATTTTCCTCCGGAATTCCCGCTGCCCACGGTCCCGGTCTGGGGGGACTTGCTGCAGACGATATGGTAGCGCCCGCTTGTGGGAAACTTTTGCCCGGTAGCAGGCCCGGTTGCAAAAATAAGCAGGTTGTCAGGGTCAAAGGGTTGCATGTCCGATCTGAACTCATCGTATACGAGTTTCAGGCCAAGCCCCTTGCCTCCGAGGTACATCTTTGCCATTTCTTCGTTAAGCGGTAAGTCTTTAAGCTCGCCGCTGTCAAGGTCAACTTCCAGGATCTTTCCAGTATAGCCCCCAGGCATAGATAATCTCCTCCATGGGTATATTTTCAATTTCCAAACAAGTCCATCTTCCAGTTTCCGGTAATATCCCCTTACTCTCCAGCTCCAGAACAAAATTCAAATGAGAACCTGCCGGATAAATGTCAGACCGCTAATTTTAATGTGATATGAATTCGAATTTATATTAAATTATGCAGAATTTCCTTAATAAAAGTAATTATATAAAAAACGTTATTGCAAAAATTATTGCAAAATACCTTCTGTTCATTAATTTCCAGATCTCACCATAATTGTTAGAAGAAGTGAGTATATATGAATATAAACCAGTTATACATTAATTCTTATATTGAATTCGGTACCGATATCCCTTTTTAGCTTGATTTCACCATCTAACTGATCTACCAGAATGTTTACGAGCTGCAGACCGAGCGTATCTGAATTTTCTAAATCAATTTTATCGGGAATGCCAACTCCGTCATCTGAAACAATCAGAGTATATCCGGTACCTTTTCCAGCAAGTTCTTCTTCACCATTACTCAGCTCATTTCCGGCTTTTTCTTTGAATAGTTTTATTTGAATTTCTCCTTTATCTCTGTCTGGAAACGCGTACTTGAGAGAGTTTGAAACGATCTCATTGACAATTAGCCCTAAAGGAACGGCAGTATCCATATCAAAGAAAATATTCTCCTCCAGATCCATGCTTAAGTTGAGATCGACATTTCCAAGTCTGTAAGTCTTGAAAAGGTTTTCAATAAGCTTCTCCAGGTATGATGAAAAGTTCAGTTTACCGGCTACTCTGCCTTCGTGTAGCTCTTCATGAATCAGGGCAATAGACATTATTCTGTTCTGGCTTTCCCTGAAAGCATTGAGAACATCGGAGTCTTTGATACATTTCCTGTTGCTAAAATTTTCAGCCTGAAGATCCAGGAGTGAAGAAATAACCTGCAGGTTATTCTTAATCCTGTGATGAATTTCCTTCTTACGGGCAATCTCGATATTTGCCAGGGCTTTTTCTGCCTCTTTTCTCTCCGTAATATCTTTTACTACTCCTACAACCCTGTAGGATTGCCCCTTTTCATCTAGAAGGTAAGTTCCAACAACGCTAACATAAATATAGTAGCCATTTTTCCTTCTAAAACTGTATTCTTCCTGGAACTTTTTCCCCTTTTTCCTGGCTTCTGCGATTGTTTTTTCTACACGTTCCCTTTCTTTGGGATGAATGCGTTCAACCCACATCGAAAAATCAAAATTTTGGAATTCTTCGGGGCTATATCCCGTAATTTCTTCAATAGCACCTGCCCAGCTGATTTTGTCTTCTTTGAAATAAAAGTCGTATATGAGCTGGCCTGTCTGCTCTGTGATAAGCCTGTACCGTTCCTCACTTTTCCGAATATCTTCTTTTTCTCTTTTGATTTCAGTTATATCTCTGGAAATACCTGAGATAGCTACAAGCTTTTTGTATGTGTTAAAAACAGGAGAAAGAGTTACTGAAACATTTATTGTTGTGCCATCCCTTTTTAACCTTGAAGTTTCGTAGTGCTGGATCTTTTCTCCCTGTTTAATCTTTTCAGAAAACTGCTTAATTTCCCCTTTGGTATTATCTGGTTCAAGTATTGATATGTCTTTTCCCAGAATGTCTTCAGCTGAATAACCATAAACATGCTCAGCACCCTTATTCCAGCTAAGAATAATGCCCTCCAGAGACTCAGTTACAATAGCATCGTTCGATGATTCCACAGCATTCGCCAGTGTCTGAATTTTCTCTTCTGCTCTTTTCCGCTCGGTAATGTCCTGAACTATTCCCTTCACTCGAATAGGGATATTCTTCTCATCAAAAATGACTTCGCTCTGCGCATGGACTGCGCGTTCTTCTCCATTGGCTGTGATAATCCGGTTATCAATGCTGTATGACTCTCCCTTTAAAACTTTTTTAATGGCATTATCCACATAGTCTCGATCTTCGGGGTGCACATAACTTAAATGTTCATTGTAAGGTGGTACCGATTCTTGAGGATCGCGTTCAAAAATACGATACATTTCCTCAGACCAGTATGCTTTATCATTTACAATATCCCACTCCCAGTTTCCAATATGGGCCATTCTTTGAGCTTCAGCAAGACCTCTTTCACTTTCTTTCAACAAGCTGTAAGCTTTCTCAAGCTGGGTTGTTCGTTCTTTAACTTTTTCTTCCAGATTTTCATGTGCTTTTTTTAGAGCTTCTTCTGCTTTTTTGCGCTCGGTTATGTCTATGAATGCAGAAACGGATCCACGAGGGTTACCCTTCTCGTCACGCAAGGGTCTAGCGTTGCCCAATAAGTGTCGCACCACGCCTTCAGGATAGATAAGATCGAATTCGTAGTCGTTTATCTCTATACCTGCGGCCGACATCTGTACCGGCATATCTACAGGTGGGATCTCCACTCCGTCCTTGAACACTCTAAACGTCTCGGGTTTCTCTCCTTCAGGAGCTGATTTGGATGAGTTTGTACCCTCCGGAATTCGGATCCATTCATGGGAGAGTCGATTACCAGTTACCTTAAGCGCCTGGGGATCGTGCGCTACCCACACGGCGGCAGGCACTGCATCCAACAATACTGCAAGTTCATCCGAGCGAGCTCGCTCACGTTTCTCGCTCTCCCGCAGCGCTTCCACCAGTGTATCGCGTTCCACCAGCGACTGGGACAGCTTGATATTGCTGTAGCCTAGCTGTGAAAGCATGTTGGCAAGCTTCATGAAGAAGACCATGATTGTATTCACAGCCTCCCTGCTTAACCGTGGAACTTTTTCAAGCGCTGCTATGTATTCATCCTCATTGAAGCCGTATTTTCTAGCCTGGGATTGGAAAAGCTCATAGTCCAGAGGCTCGCCTTCAAAAAAGAACTGTCCTAAAAAGATATTGCCGACGTGCTGGCCACCCACAATGATTGGGGTTGCTATGTCCCACATGTTGTTCTTGCACCTGTACAATTTAAACTTTCCCGGGAGAACGCCTGCAGATAGCTTTGTGTCGCTTTCCACGCAGTGCTTGCAGGCTTCGGGGTGAACCCTGTGGAATTTGGTGCAGATATCCTGCCATCCAGCGCCTACCAGAATATTACCTTTGAGATCAATCAGGCCAACGGGAATGTGGGTAAGCTTATAGAAATCATCCATGAGGGACTGGATCGCCTGGGCATCAACAATATCAACAAGCGCCAGGTTAGCTATCTCCCGAGCAGGCGAGAGGATGCTCTCCAACTTCAGCCCGACGCTCTGCTCACTCTGGCGCAGCGCCTCTTCAGCTCGTTTGTGCTCGGTGATATTTTGTCGGTTGGAACTTTCTATCTTCTCCCATTTTCCTTTCTTTTTAACCAAAGTGAATTGATGATTTGCGACAATACCTATGGCTTCAGTTAAGTCGTGCACATCGAGAGAATAGGTGCATAGAGCTATCAGATGGCAGCTGCTAATAATAGCATCTACTTTTTTCTCATACTCAACAAAATCACTCAGATCCTCTTTTTCCAGCCAGGAAGTGTTCTCTGCTAGCCTCAGTCCTTCATAGCCACTTTCCAGAGCCTGATTGAGTTTTTCAACCCAGCCATTTAAGATTCTCTCTGAATTGAAAACAGCTTCTTTTACATGCCAGTAAGTGCAGGGAATAATTTCGATTTGCTCTTTCTCCAGATAAACATCAAAATCAGGAATAGTCCTTCTAAGGGCTTCTTTTGCCTCTTCTGCATCTAAAGGAGATGATGTGATCCACATACAAAATTCATTATTTTCCAGTCCTGCTTTAAAATAGGGAACAAGTATATCAGTCAAATCTTCTTTTGTCTGGTAGAATTGGCAAAAGTGCGTTCCCCAGGGCACATCCCCAATGAAATCAATACCAGACCGCCTCAATTTTTGATTCATTCTGTATCTTCCCTACTATGACATATAATCATGAAAGATAATATTCAATTGCATTTAGTAATTGTCATTTTTGAGATGAGGAAACTTTTCTGAAACCCTGGTAAATTAAGCAGAATATACCCCTTGATATATTAAAAAATAGATTCGATCTGCCTGGCAATTTTAATAGTTCTCAATAAATAAAAATTAATAATATATCAATGTTTTTACCCTGGGATTGTTGCAAAATTCAAGCCAAACGGCTATTTTTGCTACAAAGCCCATAAAAAGAAATCCTGTAGACATAAAAACGTTTCTAAAAGGCTTCAGGTGAATATTCACGCCTTGGTGATATACTCATGCCTTACATCGGCTCGCGTAATTTTCGGCACTTTTCCCCACATTCCGATGTACTCTCCCTGAATTACGAGTGCACCTTTTATTCCTGGCACGTCTTTTACGGCTTTAAATGCAGCTTCAATAGATTCCTTTCCTATCCCGACTTCGTTTCCCAATGCCGTTGCCGCTGCATCCGCTAGAGAAACGTCATCCGAGAAAATTGCCGCTGCATCCGCCATCCCGAAGCTGATTGAAGGCCCCACTGTCCCTGCCGAGGTACAGATACCTGTGATCGAGTCCCGGGGCTCGAAAATTAATCCCAGGTTTTTAATCGGAGATTGCCCTGCATAGATCCCGACCACAACTGGCCGGTCATTGATAAGTGCAATGTCCCCACCGTTATCGACAATAGCGTATTTTGCTCCGGCTTTTACCATTGCTTCCACGGCAAGGGCAGAAATTGTGCCCGCAACCGCACTCATTGGCCCTATTCCCATAGTGTTTCCTGCCTTTACCATCCTCCGGACTACTTCAGGGGCGTTTTTCGGGCAGGCGTAGGGTTCGAGAGTTATCTGAAAATAAGGGTCGGAAAGAATGTAAGTTTCAAGGGCTGCCCTGTGGACCTCGATAGCTGTTTTTGCAGCTTCGATATGGGCCTGGTCGTCGGCTGCGATCGTTACTATGGTTTCCTTGAGCCGGAAGTGTTCTTTGATCGGATGGCTGGCAGGTTCTGTGACCGATTCTTTGGTTGGTTCTTTTATGGGATCTGGCATGCTGGTCCACTTAGGATTTATTGCTTAAAAAAGAAATGCTTTTCTGGCCAGGCTTCCGGAAATGTAACCCTAAACCGAAAAGCTGGCAGACTTAAGGAATTTGATTTAAAAAAAGATTTTAGGCGGCTTTTTAAGGTATGCCGCCTTTTTTGACCTTTTTTGATTTACTCTGAATCCGACTCTGAATCCGACTCTGAATTCGACTCTGACTCTGAGCCCGGTTTCAGGAATTTTTCGGATCAGAACTGCAGTTTTTTCATCCTTTCTACAGCTTCTTTTATCCTATCAACGGGCTTGGTGAGGGCAAACCTGATGTAGCCTTCACCGGCATCTCCGAAGCCGACTCCGGGGGTTGCGACGATTCCGGCCTCTTCGAGGAGGATCTTTGCAAACCCGATTGAGGTAAAGCCTTTCGGGACAGGAGCCCAGACGTAGAAGGTGGCTTTTGGTGGGTTTACTTCAAGGCCCATGGCTTTGAGCCCTTCAATAAGGGCGTTGCGTCTTTCTTCATAGACCAGGTTGGCATCGTCAACGCAGGTCTGGGAAGAGGAAAGCGCTGCAATGCCTGCGATCTGGATTGCATCAAAGACGCCTGAGTCCACGTTGGACTTAACTTTCCCGAGCCCCTTTATGAGAGCTTTGTTTCCTACTGCAAACCCGAGCCTCCAGCCGGTCATGTTGTAGGTCTTGGAGTGGGAGTAAAGCTCCATACCGATGTCCATTGCGCCTTTTGCTGCAAGGAAGGAGGGAGCCTCGTACCCATCGTAGGTCATCTGGCAGTAGGCGTTGTCGTGCACTGCAATGATATCGTTTTTCTTGCAGAACTCAACAACCTTTTCAAAGAATGCCATGTCCGCGGTTGCCGAGGTGGGATTGTTCGGGTAGTTGAAGAAGAAGAGCTTAGCCTTTTTCAGGACATCTGCAGGAATCGAGTCCAGGTCAGGCAGGAAGTTGTTCTCAGCCTTCAGCGGCAGTGGATACGGCTCCCCACCCGCAAAAAGAGTCCCGATCTTGTAGACAGGGTACCCTGGCTCGGTATAGAGCACGACATCGCCCGGATTGACAAAGGCTAGCGGGATATGTGCAACCGCTTCCTTTGACCCTATCAGGGAAAGGACTTCAGTTGCAGGGTCGAGCTTAATACCCTTATATTTCTCACACCATTCAGCTGCCGCCTTCCTGAACTGGGGCATTCCTGCATAAGAAGGATACTGGTGCGTATTCGGGTCAAGGACAGCTTCGCGCAAAGCTTCCACAATGTGGGGGTGGGTCGGTAAATCAGGGTCTCCTACCCCGAGGTCGATCACGTCCACTCCCTTTGCAATCATTTCGTCCTTAGCTTCATCAATCGCTGCAAAAAGGTATGGCGGTAATGCATTTATGCGGTCGGAATACATTGAAAAAGTCACCTGAATATGAATTTACAGTATGTAATTCTGCATAATTACGGCAGTGGGGCTATTAAAAGGTATGGGATAATGAGGAGGTTGACAAATAATCTGATGAATATTAGCCTGATGAATATAGTCCCCTTGTGATGCTTATTATAGACGGGATCAGAAGTATAATTAATTCATATGTTGGTTTAAATCTTAGCTTGCCTGAAGCCCAAAGCTCAGGTTCCTTTATGGGCTAGATGACCTGGATTTTTTCTTTTCTATTTTTCGATTCCTGCCATTTTCTATCAATTTGATAGATTTTGATAGATATTGATAGATTATGATAGACAGAAACTCAGAAAAAGAAAAACTCTATCAATTCTCTGAAAATTGAATTAAACCCTTTTCCTGCCCTTCTCTTCCTAAAGATCACCTGAAAAATAAGGGATCACCTGAAAAATAAGGGATCACCTGAAAAATAAGGGATCACCTGAAAATCAGCAATATTTGGCTTCGATAAGATCTGGCTTCGATAATAAAGAATGGAAAAAAATTATTTGTTAAAAACCGCTTTTAAGCAGTAAGTAAACTGCTTTAAGCAGTATAATTATTGTATTTCATGCAGTTTCAGGTTTGAAGCACTTCAACAGCCAGATCGGCATTAATGATATAATCAAAGTTGATAACCTCATCCCATTTCTGCTGCAGAAACATCGACTGGAAACAGACTCCGATAATTTTTCCTTTAGCCGAGCCTTCGAGAACCTTTTTTGCGATTTCTTTAGCTTTTTCAGGCCCGGTGCCGATCTTTGGCATCGCAAGCCCGCCGAGCAGGACAACCACATCAGCATGGGCGTCTATGGGTTCGCCAAGTTGCATCCCCTCAGGAGTCATGGAGATTGACCTGGCTTTTTCAAAGTCAAGGGTGGGAATAAAAGCAAGTTTCCTGTCCCTGACCACAAAACCCAGAAGCTCGGCAAAAGGGGTGCAGAAGCCCGGAGTTCCAACAAAAGTAATCTTTTCTGCTCCTTCGACAAGGCCCCTGAAACTATTCAGGATTCCTCCTACTCCTTGAGATGTGTTTATTATCGGCATGAAAATCTTCTCCTAAATCTTCTCCTTATTGACGTTTCATTAAAATCCTGTTTTTTGAACACTTTCTTTGCGGCAATATTTTTTTGTAATTTTTATCTATTTCTACAATATGATTGGGAACATCTCCTTAAATAAGTTGAGTTGAGAACCAAAAGCAGCTCAAGTTCCATATATATCCGGTGGCATATTATTACCGAACGTAATAAAAATTACAACAAAAATATGGCAGCCAAAAAGATTCAAAAATTTCCCGATAAAGCAAAGGTATCCGAAAACAACCAGAGCCTGAGAAGCTATTATAGGAGCTAGATTTTAGAGTTTTATGCTGCTCCTGATAGCTATGCTCATGCTAGCTATGCTCATGCCAGCTATGCTCATGCTAGCTAATTTCACGATAAGAAGCAAAAGTATTTTTCAGATGTAACAAAAAACAGCGCGAAAACAGCACGATAAGAGAAATTGATGCGGGGCGGACACGTTGAACACAGAGTTTCCACCTTCCAATCACTTTTTAGAGATTGGTCATTAGATGATATTTAATCTGAATGATGGAGTTTTAATCTGAATATATGTTCCAAAAAAATAAAGCGAATTGGCTCTCAGTTAATGAACTGAGAGTTTCCCAATTAATAAAGTACCTTATCCACAATTTTCAATTCTATTATCATGGATGTTTACATTTGTTTCTTTTGTATTCAAATGTACTATTGCAGGAGCAGCCAGGTCATGGAAATAGTTTCCAGAGGCTTCTATGTTTACAAGAGTTCCCTGTAATTCTAAGCCTGCATATCCGCCACCGGATGTAGTACATTCATTGTTTTGCATGACTCCGTCGGTAACGGAATCGAAACGAACGGACGAATTAGTTCGGTTAATAAAGTTAGAGTTCTTAACTGTAATGCCATTTACATGATAGGCATATACACCGTCATGTCCGCATTTGTTCACGGTTACCGTGTCTATCATTATGTTGCTGGACTTTGAAATAAGCATGGCATCATTACATCCGTTCTGGAATGTAACGTTCTGGATTGTTAATCCATTACAATTTACTATGGTTGCCATGTTATAACAGGAAGTTCCAAGCCTGACGTCAGGATAATAGTCACTCTGACTACCATCAACAGTTAAGTTTCCTATTGTAACATTGCTTGCAGAACTGCCTCTGATCATAAGCATAGCTTTCTTTTCTGCAATACTGCTCTCACGCCCACCCCAGACCGGTAGTCCTTTGGCGAGCTTAATTGTTACATCGGAATCTCCTTCAAGGGTTGTGTCGCTGCCTATCAGAAGAGAATCGCCTATGTCATATGTGAATGGGCCTTTAAGCTGGACGGTTGTGCCAGGATTATTTGCTGCATATTCAAGAGCCTGGTTAATCTGGACGTGATCGTCTACTCCATCACAGTTGTAATCTCCGCTTCCGTCTCCGGCAACAGTTACGGTTTGCGTATTCTGGCCGCCTAGTGCAGCAGGTACGGTTGTTAAAATAAGGCATGTTACCAGGAATAGGGTTCCTAGTTGTCTATTTAGCATCGTATCACCTTTGGGTTGGATTCTGGGGATTAAGTAAATCAAAATGTTATAGGGTAATTCTTTACTTTTCCCAAATATTTTTCAAAATTCCATATTACGTACTCGTAATACTTTTTTTTCCGAACTATCCAATCAGGTCGGCTCTATGCCAAACATCTGATCAGGTCGGATCTATGCATTATTCAAAATTTTATATTACGTCTGCGCAATATTTTTGAACCTATCCAATTCGGTTCTCTGCGATTTATGTGGGCCGGACACTTTGCACACAGAGTTTCCACTCTCCAATCACTTTTCTAGGGACTGGTCACTGGAGGTGGCAGGACATAAGAAGTTCTGGCTTCTACCAATCAAAATTTGCTATTGACCATGGGACATTACTCCTTCTGATCAATATCTCCTGTTTTAATTAATCACGACCTTTAGCCGGGTCAACTCCTCTGAAACAGGTTTCATTCACCTATTATTGAATTCCTGAGTTGACATTCTGGGCTTATGTGACCGTGTTATAAAAGATTTTTGGTACTTTGGTAAATAAATTAAAACAGTTGGCCACACATTTGTGGTTTAGTGGGGGTGTTTCAGGCTTTTGAGACCCCGAATAAGCAGGATTTTGAAGGGAATTATTGTGTGAATTAAAAGGATTAAAGTTATGTTAATTAGAAATCATCAAGTATTCTATGCCTGTTTTTCTTAGATCAGTGCGAAGTTCAGTACACGCATAGTTTCCCTTTTCCATCCATCGAGTATCATCCTTAATAATTTTAT
The DNA here is from genome assembly GCF_000979295.1 of Methanosarcina sp. 1.H.T.1A.1. NCBI lineage: Archaea > Methanobacteriati > Methanobacteriota > Methanomicrobia > Methanosarcinales > Methanosarcinaceae > Methanosarcina > Methanosarcina sp. 1.H.T.1A.1. The sequence goes on from NZ_JJQY01000001.1 coordinate 23,002, forward strand.
TTACATTTATTCTTCGATACAGATATAAATAAGTTGAGTTTGGAACGAATTATCTACTGTATTGCCACTTTACTATGTATGCATGTTACGAAATGTTACTTTTTGTATTATAATTCCGAGACTTTAATTATCTTCCAGGATTGTCAAAATTCAGATCCATTTTTAACATTTAATGGCTTCAATTATTTAAATAACCAGTGAATAATAAAAGTCTTATCTGGAGTAAATCAATAATATTACTGCGGGACTTATGCAGTTGCAAATTTAGTATGTGGCTTTTTTCATTACTTTGTTAATGTTACAATTAATTTGATTTTTATCCAGACCCCTTTATATATCTCCTCACTGCCACTTTATGAATCTTGTTATTACTTTCAAATCAAGTGATTCCATTTTTAATTAATTATAGCTCCAGTCTTAGAAAATATCTCAATGAGAACATTACATGCGCCCTTTATGACCTTTCTTTCTGCCAGAGACCTTTCCATACCATAAAACTGTTTTATTCTTCTGTTTTATTTCTTCAATTATCCATGACCGGTTGCCATGATACTCTCCATTTTGATTCTCCTCCATATTTCTCATTTATATAGTACATTTGTGATCCGGCACTGCATCTCTCTGTCTTTGGGAACATGGTTTTGAATGTAAATGCTTACATCTAACTCTGGGAGCGCGGAGGCACAGCTTGAAGTACCCTTACTCGGAGGGCATCAGCCCGACAGATGGGGACGGTTCACGACTCTATAATAATGGAAAACGGGACGCACAGAAAAGCTATAACTCTTCGAATTAGCCCTCTCCAGCTCATCAAGAACGAACAAAATCAAAGAAATAGCCGAAAAATCAGAGATAAAGTACAAAAATAGAAAAAACGCAGAAAAATCAGAGATAAAGTACAAAAATAGAAAAAAAGCAGAAAAATCAGAGATTAAGTACAAAAATAGAAAAAAGCAGAAAAAACAGAGAAAAAGTAAAAAAGTAAAAAAGTAAAAAAGAGCAAATGCCCTTTCAAACGTTCCTGATTCCGAAGGATTCGAGCAGGATTTCGGGATAGAGCCCGCCGCTTGAAATGGTCTTTGTGCTCTTGAGGTCGTTTACGGTTACCCTGGCAGGAGCGAACATGCCTGCGTCAACTTTGAAGAAATCAAAGTTTGCTGCCTTGAAGGTCTGGTAGAAGGGCTTTCCGAAATCACCGGAGGTTGTTGAGGGGACTTTCTTTACAAAGTCTTCCAGTTCAGCCAGTTCGCCTTCGAAGCGGACTGTATAGTTAGTCTCGCCGCAGTAGATCACACAGTCATTGGTCTGTCTCTTATACACATCTGACGCTGCCGACGAATAGAGAGGTGTAGAT
>NZ_JJQY01000001.1:24376-38435 GCF_000979295.1 Methanosarcina sp. 1.H.T.1A.1
ACGAGATAGGAGTCCGTCTCGTGGGCTCGGAGATGTGTATAAGAGACAGGTATAGTTAGTCTCGCCGCAGTAGATCACACAGTCATTGGTTGAGCCCATGCACTGGACATCGTTTCCGACAATCGGGGCTATAGGGGCAATTCCATACCCGCTCTTGATACAGTTGATATCAAAACCTATGGATTCGAACTTGTGGATACCGGTTTCTACAACACGGGCTGAGATCTGGACAGAGCCTGCAATGGAAGCTGTAGGGGCAACGGCGATCACGACGTTTTCAGGGTCCACACTGCAGTGCTTTGCAATATACTCGACCACTTTCTCATCAGGGATCTTGTCGGATTCCATGACAAGGACTGCAGCTTCGAAATCATCCTCATACCCGATTTCCTCATAGAGCTCTTTGGGTTTCAAACCGAGTGCACGTGCAGGGCCTGAACCCATCCCGAAGTAATTTCCTACGGAGATTCTCCAGCCTGCGTACTGGGAAGCCATACAGGCAATTACCGGGTTGTCAGTTGCCACCTGGATGGCAGGCCATTTGATGCCGTTGAGGTCAAAGGTACTGTATTTAAGGTCAGCAAGGTCAGCAAGGCAGAGTCTTGCCAGGTACATCCCGGCTTCATATCCACCTTCGGCTTTAACTCCACAATCAATGATCGTGGCGCCGTTTTCAAGCTTAATTACTTCCGTTTTCAGGTCTTCGCTCCAGTCGAGCATCTCTTCAATGACGTATGATCCCATTTCGTTGACGCTTATCAAAATATCACCTTATTTATCGGTCAGAGAATTGTTTATCGAAATTGTTTATCGAAATTGTTTACAGTCCAGGATTTGACTGTAAACCATATTATTGATCAGATGGCTGGCCACCAATCGAGTCAATTTACCCGGCTGGAAATTTGTCCTGCCAGATGAGTATTATCCTGAATAATACTGAATAAATGAGCTTATCCTGAATAACTGAACCAACTCGTTTCAGTTGTTTCCGTAAGCCGTAATCCGTATAAGGAAGAATCCAATATATAGATACTGTTATAATATTTTAATTAAATTATACTAGTTTACTTAGATAATACAATTAATCAGATTATAAATATTCGGTCGTTTTTTCTGACCGCCTTATCAACGGCAAGACCGACTTCATCCCCTTTTTCAGCGGTTTGCAGAAGCATGCCTTTTTTTATAAGAGAGCGGACCTGCTGCTTCAGATAGGTAGTGCTTCCTTCGATCAGGATCTCGTCTCCTATTGCAAGTCCTTCTTCAAGCAATCTTATTGCTGCAGCCTGCTGTTTGGGATAATAATTTTCTACAACTCCTGCAGCCCGGCGTTTCTTTTCCGAGGCGTTCATGCCTTTTTCAGGGGAGAAGCTTTCGAGGCCCGGAACTCCGAAGTAAAAACCGGTGGAAAAGCCTCTATTATACACAGAAGACAGCTCGGATCTCCACGCATCTGCTTTTTCGCGGGTATAGCTTCCTGCTTTGCAGGCATCAATTGCTTCCCTGTAGCAGCGGGAAACCACTTCCAGATACCCGGGGTCCCGCAGCCTGCCCTCTACTTTAAATGAATCTATCCCGGCTTCAATAAGTTCCGGGACATGCTCGATCATACATAAATCTTTTGCACTGAGAAGGTATTTCCCCCTGCTTTCCGTAACAAGCCCGTTTTCTCCGTGCAGCTCCCATTCCCAGCGGCAGGGCTGGGTGCATTCTCCACAGTTCCCGGATTTTCCAAGGACATATGCCGAAAGGTGGCACCTTCCTGAAACTGCCATACACATCGCGCCGTGAACAAAAGTTTCGACTTTTATCTCAGTCTGCTGCCTGATTTTCCGGATCTCTTCCAGGGAAAGTTCCCTTGAAAGCACTATACGCTCTGCTCCAAGGGTTCTGTAAAACTCTGCAGTTTCGTGGTTCGTAACGTTTGCCTGCGTGGAGATATGGACCCTGAGCCCGGCTTTACGTGCCTTAAGGATGACAGCCGGGTCCCAGGCGATAACTGCATCTACCCCGGCTTTTACAGCTGTATCTACCACTTCTTCTACTTCATCAAGCCTGGCTTCATTTACGGCTGAGTTTACAGCCAGATAAGCCTTAAGCTCCCGTGCCTTGACCTCAGATACAAAATCTTTCAGAGTTTCAAGGGTGATCTCTTTTGCCTTTGCCCTCAGGCTGAGCCTATCCGTTGAAAAATAGACGGCATCAGCATACCTGGAACATGCCTCAAGCCCTGCAAAGTTTTTTATGCCAAGGATGAGTTCTGGCCCCGAACTGTTATGCATGAGAGATGGAAATGCTTCAACTTTCATTTAAGAATATCTTTGCTGCATTCATCAGTCTCATAAATAAGAGTAAGAAATGTAAACTATTCACATGTCGTACTAAGATGAATGGTTAACAGAAATCTATATATAAGTGTATTTCATTGGTCCCCGGTTAAGGAATTTTCTTGCCCGAAAGCTATCGATTTTGCACCAGAAGCCTGCCTTAAGTTTTGGCCTATTTACATGAAATCGATATCCTATTCCAGCCTACAATAAAATAAAATATTTGACACCTGCTGTGGAAGTGGGGACAATTCATCACGATTCTTCACTTATCCGAAGACGCATGAAGTGTATTTCAGTCTTCAAAATGGGGATGAATGTTAATTCAACAGAAAACAATTTAAGGTATAAACTACACAAACAAATAAAGACTGTAAATCTCTCGATCAAGGGGGTAAACAAAATGGAATACGAACTCAAAGACATGGAACTCGAAGGCATAGAACTCAAAGAAGTAAAACTCGAAGAAGTAGAACGAGATTACGTAGAATTCAGAAGGGAAATGGGAGAAGAATAAACCGAAAACTAAATAGAAGTGAATTAAAAAGATGCGTGATGGGCACAGATAAATATTCAATCAATACTTTTTTCTGTTTTTTTCTTGAAAACGCCCAGCATGCCTTTTAGCCGGGCTGGCAAACTCAATCCATCTTTTTTGCCCTGGCTTTTGGCTCTTGAGAGCTCATCTCTCTGCTTTTTGCAGGGTCCGTTTTTTGTACAGCCTTTTCCACTCAAAACTTCAGGGCACTGATCGCAGTACATTTTGTTACCTCAGACTTTTTTGCGGTATCATTGATTCGTATTATTGATTCTTATCATTGACTCGCATCATTGATTCGTATCATTTATTCTTTCATTGTTTCCTTTTTTCTCGGAATTAATTTTTAAGAAAATTTGAGTATACTTTTGATATCAATATCCTTTAGATACTCTGTATATGCTGTATTTTAATGCATATATAGCAAACAGTTTCAAAGCCGATACTTAAATGTCAAAGTATTGTTAACGTATTGTTAACGTATTGTTAACGAAAACATTTATCTCTAAGTAAACATTCTTTTCCGCTGCCAGTTTAAGTTTATTTTATGGTTAACAATAAGGTCAATAAGGCAATTGATCTGGCAGTCAACAAAAAGAAACAAAAAAATAAAAATCTAAAAATTTGCCCTGTTGAGCATTGAGGGTTCAATTTCATGAGCAGGAAAACAACTTATCCGAAAGTTATGTGCACGCAGCACCCGGACTCTGCATCAAGGTATATATCCACACAGGAAGAGCCTGGGGAAGCCATTGAAGCTGCAGTGGTATTCGGCTGTGACGAATATATGCCGGATTATGAGGGAAAGGCAACTCCCTATCATCAGAATGTCCAGGTCGTATCAAAATTCATAGAAGAAACAGGCCTTGTGCCCGGAAAAGATATTTTTATCACTCCCCGGGCTCCAAGTGCAGTCCAGGAGAACCGGTTCAGGCAGCTTATGGTAATGATGTCCATTGCCGAAGCCAACCATAGTGCCCTTGAATACTCGGATGTCCAGGCAATCAATGAATTCGTGCACCCCATGACAGGCACGGTCAGGGAAATCATTGATGCGCAGCAGCATATGGTAGATGTAAGCGAGCTTGCAAAAAAGGAATTCGGGTTTGCAATGGAGGTCCCGCGTATAATTCCCCTTATAGAGGATGCTCCTGCGCTGCTAAATGCAAAGGAACTTGCAGAAAGTACGCTTTTTGCCTGGAAAGAACGTTTTGGGACAGCCCCCGAAAAATTCAGGGTCTTCCTGGGCAAATCCGATTCAGCCCTTTCTTTCGGGCATGTGGCAAGCACCCTCTCATGCAAATACGCCATAAACGGGATTTCCGAACTGGAATCAGAGCTCGACACCGAGATGGGCATCATATTCGGAGCAGGGACTCTGCCTTTCAGAGGACACCTGGACCTGAAAAACGCGGAAAACTTCTTCAGGGAATACAGGGGTATCGGAACAATCACCCTGCAATCAGCTGTCAGGTACAGCCATGAAAAAGGGGACGCTGAAGCCCTTGTGAACCTTGCAAAAAAGAGGCTGCCCGAAACCCCTGAGCTCTTTTCCCTCGAAGAAAAGGAAGAGATTGTAAACCTTATAGGGATTTTCGGGACTAGGTACAGCCGCATTATCCGCGAACTGTCCTCCACTATAAACCAGCTTGCTGACCTCCTCCCCCAGCAGCGGGACCGCCTGATGCACAGAGGAAGCGGCGGGTATTCAAGAAGTGGTCCTGATATTTCCGGCATGGTCAGGCTCTGCCGCAGTGACATAGGAAAAGAACTCAATGCCAGCATGCCTGCAGAAAACCTTCACCTCCCGCGTGCGATCAAGTTTACCGGCGCCCTCTACTCCATAGGCCTGCCTCCCGAATTCATAGGTACCGGTACTGCTCTCAAAGAAGTACGGGAAAAACTTGGCGATGAGGCCTGTGAAAGGCTGCTTACAAAATATTTCCCTTCCCTTGCCAGTGACCTGAGTTTTGCATCCGGGTACCTGGACCTCAACGTAGCCTCCCGATTCCTCTCGGGAGCCTGCCTGAAGGAAGTCCAGAGAGATATCGAGGTTTTGAGTGATACCTTCAACCTTGAAACCAGGCCCGAACCTTCATACCGCATCCTGCTCGAAATGATGCAGCCTGACCTCCTGCAGGCGGGTACGGCAGGAAACTGTATGGATGAGGAAGTCTCACAGCTCGTTTGCTCGACCCTCACAAAAATGGGAAAAATAAGAAAGGCTCTGGGTTGATGGAAAAACTTCCCTTAACCCCTTAAACCTTTTTTGAATCAATGTATTATAGGAAACCCCGCCAGCTTGTCTGGCGGCTCTTCCCAAAAAGAAGAAGCAGAAAGAAGAAAAACAAACATAAGACTTGAAAACGATTGGAAGAACGCTTTCAAGTAGAATAATTTTTTGTTCTCATTTCTCCCAGGTTGCTCGGGTTAGAATTCAGAACTTAGAATTCCAAACAATCCCATGTTTCATTTTATCGCACATCATTCCCATTATAAATGAGTAAACGAAATTTCCTTACTTTACCTCAGACTCCCTTAAAATAATGCCCTGTCGTATATTCAATCCCTCTTATAGGTTTCAGCTTTACATCTTTTCCTGCAAGTGCCTCTTTATATGCCTTTAAGATTTCTTCTATCTCGGCAGTAGTGTTGAACGAAAGGTCAAGCCTGAGCACATCCACGCCGTACCCTTTCATGTTATTAACGTACTTTAGCATGTCAAGAACCTTTGAATTATAGATCAGGGTCCGGGTGCCAAGGCGCTGAACGGGAAACTCGGAGCCGCTCTGGTCAACAAGGAGTACTTCGCTATCTTCTCTTACGATTTTCCGGTCAACGAGGGGCTTTAAGAGGTCATTTTCCGTAATAAGCATCAGTTCACTGCCGTAAACTAAAATTTCGGTCTGGCCTGAACCCTCGCATGCCTGAAGAGCTTCACATACATGTTTTATTTCGCTCAGGTTCAATTCGCTTGAAAGGGTTGCCCTGTACGCTCCTGCCTGGTAGAAGGTGCTGGCAGTAAAAGCATTAAAGATATTGAAGTCCTTCTGGGCGACAAAAGGTATGGAAAGCTCTTTTGCAAGCTGTGCTGCTCCGAGGCTGGAACATGCCACACTGAAGCCGGCATCCCTTATTTTTTCCAGCAGGGGTTTTAATTCAGCCAGTTCACTGTCATGGGTTATCCTTGGGATCCTGAAGATGAGTTCGATTCTTTCTGCTTTCAAATCCTCAAGCTTCGCCGCATTTTTGGGAGACATCAGTTCTTCGAACAGTGATACCGGGATGTAGGCGATATCTGCTCCGGATTCGGCTGCCTGTAAGAGATAAGAAATTCCCTGCACTTCAACGCTCAGGAGGAGTTTCTTTGAAGCTGTATCTCTTGCCCTGGTCCTGGTAATGCTTACTTCATTCTTGCTAGCGTTATTCTTATTTTCTGCACCGCTTTCTACAGCGCACAGGCGGTTGAAATCTGCCAGGTCAGGGTGTTTTTGTTCTTTTTTATACCCCCCAAGGGTTTTTTCCAGCAGAAGGTCTGCGGCCTTTCGCCTTGCATTCTTCAACACACCGACCGGGATAAAGATATTTTCGTCAGCTTCGATCTCAATGGAGGCGGCTTCGAAAGGAGTATCTCCAAGGCTTTCCATTGCCTTTCTTATCTGCTCTTCAGTGGTTGGGACTCTTTCGGCTTCCTGGACTATATAGTCGTCTGTAAACTCCGCATACGCGGATTCTTCTGTTCTGCTGCTTTTTCCGGTTTCGTCCCTTATCTCAACCGTAAAACGTTCTCCTTTTCTGGCTCTTGCCTTCAGGCTTACGGGGAGAGCTTCCAGTTTTGTTTTCTGAAGGGTATCAAGGAGCTGCGTGTCTGTTGTGAGATGGAGTTCGTCCCCCCGCTGGACAGCTCTGCCTGTCTTTGAGCTGATCTCAAGCCCTACTTTTTCGCCTTTTTTTGCGTTTTTTACTTGCTCGCCTGTAATCGTTATAATACCTGTTACCGCAGAGCCGAGCATCCTTTCCCGCGTGAAGATACTTATGCCGTCTTTTACCTGGATGTCTTCTTCAAGCCTGACTGTAAGTTTTGTGTTCCCTTTTGAACGGGAGAGGTCCAGGACTTTTCCGAGGAATGCTCCGTAGTTTGAGCTGTATTTGGGATGGGACACGCCTTTTTCCCCGAGGATGAAGCCCCGCGTAAAGCCCCTGTAAAAAAGTTTTGCAAGCTTGGCTTCCCTTGCTTCAAGCTCTTCCTTTGTCGGGTTTTCTCCGGCCCTGCAGATGTCTTCGACTGTAGCTTTGTAGGCAGCGGCACTTGCAGTCACGTACTCGGGCTTTTTCATCCGGCCTTCGATTTTGAGGCTTACGACCCCGGTTTTTACTATCTCCTCAAGCCCTGTGAGCGTGGAAAGTTCGGCACAGCTTATGGGGTAACTGCCTCCGATATGCCTTTCGTCAATTTCCCTGCCGTTTACCAGGAAACTGTATCTGCGCCGGCAGGGCTGGGCACAGGCTCCCCTGTTTGCACTCCTGTCGTGCAGGAAACTGCTGAAAAGGCATTTGCCTGAGTAGGAATAGCAGAGGGCACCATGGACGAAGACTTCTATGCCCACTTTTGAGTGTTCCACAATATCCTTTACCTCGGCTGTGGTAAGTTCCCTGGAAACTATCACTCGTTTTGCGCCCAGCCTTGCTGCAAAATCCACTCCCTCTTTATTGTGGATAGTCATCTGCGTGCTTGCGTGGAGGTCCAGGTCCGGATAGATTTCCTTTAAAAGCCTGAGAAGCCCGAGGTCCTGCAGGATAATAGCATCGGTTCCGGCTGCGTATGCACGGTCCACTATCTCAAGGGCATGCTGCAGTTCTTTTTGTTTGATCGGGATGTTCAGGGCAAGGTAAACAAGGACTCCGTGTGAGTGAGCCAGGTCAATGGCAGCTTCCAGGTCATCAATGGTGAAGTTTTTGGCTCCCTGTCGGGCATTGAATTCGCCAACTCCAAGATAAACGGCATCTGCTCCTCCCTTGATTGCGCCAAGCAGGGCTTCGTTATCGCCGACCGGGGAAAGGATTTCCGGGGGGTTGCAAGAATAATTTTTGTCAGACATATTAGATCAGGGGTATTTTTCTTAAGGTAACTGTAATTTCTGGTGAATGGAAAATTTCGGTAGCTGAAAAGCTATGGTAATTGTAAAGAAAAAGGCTTACGCAAATCAATTCAGAGCCGGTTTAAAACATAAAGGTGCTTCTCGCATAAAAAATGGATGGTGAAGTCCGGAATGTCAACAAAGCATGCCAGTCTCTAGTGGTTGTTTTTTAATGGCAGTTGTGCGAGATATTTTTATTATCTCAAGCCGGATATTTAATTAAATCTGGCTTTCTTACTTCTCAAAAGTAATATATATTTGACATCTATTAACATATATATTAATTTTCCTGGTGAGGTGAAAATATTGGGAAAAACCTGAAAATCAAAGTTGCTCGTGCAGCGTTAGATATGACGCAGAAGGATCTGGCGGAAGCTGTCGGTGTTACGAGGCAGACGATGAATGCCGTTGAAAAGGGAGAGTATAATCCTACATTGAAATTATGTGTTTCCATATGCAAAGTATTAGGAAAAACATTAGATGAATTGTTTTGGGAAGACTAAGATATGAATCCGAAATTTGATGAACTTCAAATGCTAAACAGACAAAAAATCGCTTTTCAGACATTGATTTTTACATTGGCGTTAATTTTTGTTGATGGTTTTGTAAAGACATTTTATATTTGGGCCACCCCAATGGTTGAAGCATTGGTATTATTAAGTATACCCACAGTGTTCTTTACAACGAGAGCGATTATGAAGAATGCTTATTTTGTAATGGGGACCAAGATAAAAAAAGAAATTTGGGGATTTGGTGCAATATGTGCTTTTGGCATCATAAGTCTCGCTCAGTCTATATTTTCCGGGACATTAAATATTATTGAGAACGGAATGCTCTCTGATGAAGTTTCATTCCCGATTCTGATACTGACCTACATTTTTATTGTCTTAGCTATGGTCGTGAAAGCAGTACAGGAAAGAAAAGAAGGTAAAAATGTTGATGAGTAAAAATACTACGGATAACGAGCATACAACCGGTTGCTCACTATAAATAATCTGATCAGCAAAACTTTTCTAATTCTGATAATAGCAATACCTACAAGTACGAATTTGTGCTGTGGGTATTGCGTTATAGGGTCGTTTACAATATAGGCACTCGACTGATTTGACATAACAGCCTTGAAGTTAATTGTTTTGCTAATATTTCCCTACGACTTACACCTTTTTGTTAGCTTGTTTTCATTGGGGTTTTTCTGATATGTGTCGGTTTTAATGTTTCTCCTCTTCCTAACTTTATTAATTTATTTACCTAGATATATACTGAAACTTATTTAAATTAATAAGTTAGATATACTACCAATTCTTCGTATTATTGGAAAACTTCTTTATTTTTTGGAAAATGCATTTTCAGGTCAATGAGACTATACACGTAAGGCTAAGAAAGTAATGGGAATAAAGTGGTTTGGAGGTTGTTGCCTATGAAAAATATACTTGTCGTGGAAGACAATCCTTTAATAATGGAACTTGTCAGGACTCTATTGGTTTCATTTGGATATAAGCCAATAGAGGCAGTGGATGGAAATATGGCTATTGAACTCAGTAAACAAAATAAGTTTGACATTGTATTATTAGATATACAGTTGCCCGGGATTGATGGGACTGAAGTCTTAAAAATATTAAAAGAAGATCCTGCCACGTGTGAGATCCCGGTTATTGCTCTTACAGCCCATGCCATGCGCGGAGATGAAGAAAAATTTCTGAAAGCGGGGTGCAGCGGTTATATTTCCAAGCCTATCGACATTCAGAGGTTCAGATCTATCATAGCAGAGTTCATTGCATGAAGTGAAAACAGAGAGTTGGGGTATTATTTTTGTTTTATGGGGACCATAATATGTCAGATTTTTTCAGACGTACGTTTGGAAGAAAATCGGATGAGTTGTTGATTATTTTAGCCGTGGGCCTTTTCTTCACATTCTTTGCCTCTTACTTTGGCCTTTTTGAATCCGTCGTTTTATTTGTTGAAGAATACAATCCCTGGAAACTCGGGGGGCTGCTTACTCTTTCGGTCTATCTCACCTTTGCTCTCGGGATTTTCTCCCTGCGGCGCTGGATGGAACTTGAAAATGCCCTGGTGCTCCAGGAACAGGCAAAAGAGATCCTCAGGGAGAAAGAGGAAAGATACAGGGCTCTGTTTGAACAGTCAAATGACGCAATCGTGATTTTGAACGAGGCAAAAGTCCTTGACCTAAATAAAATAGGCCGTACAGCTCTCGGGATAGGTGACGGAGAGCTTGAAAATGTCTCACTGAGCTCTCTGGTATCCAAAGAATATCTTCCGACAGCCCGGAAAGCCCTGAAAGAAACTCTTGAAAATGGGGCTGCACGTTTTGAAATCCAATTTCAGAAACCGGACGGGAATATTATTGATGCGGAGGTCAGCTCTTCTTTCCTGAGCCTTGAGAACAAGGAAGTCCAGTTTGTTGTCAGAGACATAACTTCGCGTAAAAGATCCGAAAAAATGGAGCGGGAAAGCCAGGAGAGATTGAAAAAACTAATTGACAATGCCCTCTGCGGGATTTTGCTGGTAGACGCCTCCACACACGAAATTGTGGAAGTAAATCAGGCAGCTGAAGAAGTGATAGGGCTTCCGAAAGACAAACTCCTCGGAAATGTCTGTCATAAATTCATCTGTCCTGCTGAGATAAATAAGTGTCCGATAACTGATCTGGGGCAAACTGTCGAAAGGTCTGAAAGAGTACTGCTCAGCAATGGAAGAGGTGAACATTTACCTGTCCTGAAAAGTGTGGTACCTGTAATAATTGGAGAGAAAGAATACCTTATAGAGAGCTTCATCGACCTCTCCGAACGTAAAAAGGCCGAGCAGGAGCTATTGCAGGCAAAGCTTGCTGCTGAAAGTGCCAACCGTGCCAAGAGCGAGTTCCTTACAAACATGAGCCATGAACTGCGGACTCCTCTTACCTCGATAATCGGATTTTCAGATGTGATGCTCAGCGGAATGAGTGGAGAATTCAATGAGCAGAATAAAAAGTTTCTCAACAACATAGCTAACAGCGGAAAACATCTCCTCACCCTCATAAATAACATTCTTGACCTTTCCAAAATTGAAGCCGGCAAGATGGAACTGGACCTGGAGATGTTTTCAGTGCATGAGGTATTTAATGATACCAGAGCTGTAACCTCGGCTCTTGCCCTGAAAAAGGATATCTCAATGAAATTTAATGTAGAGCCTGAGCTTTCAATCTATGCTGACAGGATACGTTTTAAGCAGGTAATCTACAACCTTATGAGCAATGCAATAAAATTTACACCAAAAGGTGGATCAGTAGACGTTTCAGCCGCAAAAACAGGAGACTCTGTCAGGGTCAGTGTTTCGGATACCGGGATAGGAATCTCAGAGGAAAACCAGAAACTCCTTTTCCAGCCCTTCAGGCAGGTAGATTCCAGTATCAACCGCCAGTATGACGGTACAGGTCTCGGGCTGGCTCTGGTCAGGAAGTTCGTAGAACTCCACGGGGGAAGGGTCTGGATTGAGAGCGAAACTGGAAAAGGCTCGACTTTTACATTTGAACTACCTTTGAAATACAGGAAAATTCCAGAAACATGCGTAAACGGTTCAGGCATTTCTAATAAAACGGTCCCACTGACAGCCGAAAAGGAAGAAGCCTTAAAGTCAGAAACCTTAAAGCCAGAAGCCTTAAAGCCAGAAGCCTTAAAGCCAGAAACCTTAAAGCCAGAAGCCTTAAAGTCAGAAACAAATGATGAAACTGGGATTCCGGTAATGACTCCGGTAATTATAGAGCCTTCCGGAGCCACAGGAGACGAATCTCTTGTGCTGGTTGTTGAAGACGACGAAATGGCAAGGGAGCTTCTAATTATTACGCTTTCGGAGGCAGGATACAGGGTTGCTTCGGTTTCCAGCGGGAAGGAGGCTCTTTTGCTCGCCCGTAAACTGAAGCCTTCTGTAATTACTCTTGACATAATGCTGCCAGGGATCAATGGCTGGGATATCCTGAAAAACCTGAAAGAAGACTCTGCAACATCCAGCATCCCTATCCTGGTCATTTCCATGAATGACGACAAAAATTGCAGTATTCTATGTGGTGCCTTTGACCATCTGATTAAGCCTGTGGAAAAAGGCCATCTCCTTTCCAGTCTGCGGAGAGTAAAAGTAACAGGGGCTGCAAACTCCTCTCCTCAAATTCTAATTGTAGATGATGATCCGGCTATAGTCGAGCTCCTCAGTTCCATTATAGAGAAGGAAGGATATGAGCCAGTCTGCGCATACGGGGGTAGGGAAGCAATCGATAAAACTGTAATCAGCCGACCGGATGCAATTCTCCTTGATCTGATGATGCCGAAGTTTACGGGTTTTGACGTCATAAAGGCTCTTAAAGAAAATCCGGAGACTGTAGATATTCCTATCATCGTATGTACCGCAAAGGACCTGAGCTTTGAAGATAAGGAGCTGCTCAACAAGAATGTCTCTTATGTTATGCAGAAAGGAAACATAAGCAGGGAAATACTTTTGAGCGTACTGGATAGGATCGAGGATGGAAAATTCAAAAGCAGGCTGAAAAACCCTTCATCCTAACCTTTAATCCTAACCCTTCATCCTAACCTTTAATCCCACCCTTTAATCCCAACCTTTAATCCCACCCTTTAATCCCAACCCTTAATTCTATTAGAAGCAGGAGCAGATTTCAATGATCTGCTAGCTCTTTTTTCTTAAGGAAGTTCAGGGTTGCTTCTGCATATTTCTACGGGAAAGGGAGTCCTTATTCAGCCATATGGTCCTGAAAGGTTTCCAAATCTCTTTGAGTTTTCTAATTTTAAGTTTCCGAATTTGTTTGAATATCTCTGTTGATCTCCGAACATGGGAATTCAAACACATGACTGTTTTGTCAAACACATGACTGTTTTGAGTTTTATGAATCGAGTTCGTACACTTTAAGAGAATGGATTATTTTTAACAGAACACTTATATATATATGTAAGATCATTAAACATATCTAAATTAAACGTTATACATATTAAGTTTAGAATATTTTTAAACTTTCTGGAAAATATATAGTTTCTCATATTTTTTGCATATAGTTTTTCAGATAGAGGCCGATAAAAGTCGTTTTTGGTCTCAGGATAAATAACCTGGTAAAACAGGAGAGAATGTGAATGTATAAATATGGCATAAATATTTAGCGGCGCGTAAATATCAGTTGGTCAGACTAACTATCTGAGTATTGGCTAATTTGCTTTGTTTATATTCCCATAAAATCTCTATTGAGGATTTCTATCTGATATTTCTATTCAGAATTTCCTATCCGGAATTTCTATTTAGAATTCTCTATCAAGGATTATCTATTTCGATTGAATCCGTGTTTACCAGTTAAAATATGATGGAGCTTTGTAAAAATTTAATTGTATTGCAGAGATGTAATACAAAATGACCCTAAGAATAATACAACCCTCAGAATGTATGCAATGATTGGTTTAGTACAGGCAGATAAATTAATTCTGCAAAAAACAGCTACACCTTCGATTTGCATATTTTCCGAAGCTTCATCCGGAACAAAAAATGTCTTTATAGCAACCATTCAAAAAAGTTGATCGACGTTGTCTCAATTTTTTAAAAGAATCCAAAACCCCAAAAAAGTATAATGTTACCGATCTCGCTTTGAACAGGTCCTTCTTAAGAAAAGCCCTGGCTTTTCTCTATCAGGAAGGGCTGGAAATTCGGCTTCACGCTCCCGTAATACCGGTTTTGCAGCTTGCGGAGGCCCGGATATGGTAAGTGACGAAGAGATGAGGTCCGGGAGTATTTTGAGTTTGTTCTTGAAGTTTGCCCTTCCGGCAGTTGTGGGAGTTGTCATTGCAGGAATCCAGGGCATAATCGACGGTTTCTTTATTGGAAATTTTGTCGGAAGCCAGGGACTTGCAGGCATTACCCTTACATATCCCCCTTATTTGATTATAATTGGAGCTGGCATAATTATAGGAATAGGCTCGTCCAGCCTTACAGCTCTGGAACTTGGAAAAGGCAATACAAAGGGAGCACTGGATATAGCTGTCTCTTATACACATCTCCGAGCCCACGAGACG
>NZ_JJQY01000115.1:0-24355 GCF_000979295.1 Methanosarcina sp. 1.H.T.1A.1
TTTCCAGTCAATTCCAATTGAAGGGTCATTATAGATTATGCCAGCTTCGGCTTCAGGGTGATAATATTCATCGCACTTGTAAGTAAAAACTGCAGTTTCACTCAGAACGGAAAAACCATGGGCAAAGCCTTTTGGGATCAAAAACTGCTTTTTGTATTCACTGGAGAGTTCTACACCTGTCCATTCTCCGAAGGTTGCTACGGCAACATCGTATACTCTGCCTTCTAAAACTGTCCTATGTTTTCTTGGAGGTGCGCACCCTACGAGGCTGCGGTGGACGGCTACATCAATTTTTGACTCATTTTCCATGTGCCCCTCTTTATCTGAATTTATTCGAATAAATAAATTTTCAATTGTAAGGGAACAGACGATGAAAATTCACAGATGCCGAAACTGATTATCTTGCACTCTTGTCGCTTTCCAGCAACTTTTTAAAGTAGGCAATCGTTTTTGTTAATCCTTCTTCTAATTTCTCTTCTGGTTGCCAACCGAGTTCTTTGATTGCCAGATCAATATTCGGTTTGCGTTTTAGCGGATCGTCCTCTGGCAGGGGTTTATAAATAAGTGTACTATTTGAGCCAGTTAGCTCAATTACTTTCTGTGCAAGTTCTAAAATTGTGAATTCCTCAGGGTTTCCAATATTTATCGGCCCCGTTAAACCTTCACGAGAGTTCATCATACGGATTATGCCTTCAATCAAGTCGTCAACATAGCAAAAACTTCTGGTCTGTGTACCTTCTCCGTAAATGGTTATGTTTTCGTCCTTAAGTGCCTGCACAATGAAATTGCTCACCACTCTCCCGTCATTTGGGTGCATCTTGGGGCCATATGTATTAAAAATTCGTATCACTTTTATATTCAAGTAGTATTGGCGTTTGTAATCAAAAAAAAGTGTTTCAGCACATCTTTTCCCTTCATCATAGCATGCCCGTGGTCCAATGGAATTTACATTACCTCGATATTCTTCTGACTGGGGATGGACCTGTGGGTCACCATAAACTTCTGAAGTTGAAGCCTGCAGGATCTTTACATTCAGTCTCTTTGCAAGATCCAGCATATTGATTGCACCCATTACTGAGGTTTTTGTTGTTTGAACTGGATCAAACTGATAATGAACAGGACTGGCTGGACAGGCGAGATTATAAATTTCATCTACTTCCACGGAAAGTGGGAAGTTAATGTCATGGCGAATGACTTCAAAATAAGGATTGTTCATAAGGTGAACAATATTTCTTTTTTTGCCGGTGAAAAAATTATCTACACATATAACTTCATGGCCTTCATTTAATAAGCGTTCACATAGATGTGACCCTAAAAAACCAGCTCCTCCTGTGACTAAAATTTGTTTTCTCATATAGTTACCTCCTATTGGTTATTATAGTTCTTCGTTGTCTACAACTTACATTATATGTAAACTTAAAAATCGGCTTTTTTATCCTCTCTCCCAGGTGGAGTTCA
Source organism: Methanosarcina sp. 1.H.T.1A.1 (assembly GCF_000979295.1). Classification (NCBI taxonomy): domain Archaea; kingdom Methanobacteriati; phylum Methanobacteriota; class Methanomicrobia; order Methanosarcinales; family Methanosarcinaceae; genus Methanosarcina; species Methanosarcina sp. 1.H.T.1A.1. The sequence continues at coordinate 1,459 of NZ_JJQY01000115.1, forward strand.
GTTAGAAATGTTCTGTTTTCAAATAGAATATTTGTCAATTATTGTAAGCATTTCTTTTACTACATTTTCCTCTCTATATTTGTTACTTTCAACTATCGCATTCTTTGAAAGTTTTTTATATTTCCCAAATGATTCAAAAACCTTTTTTATTTTCTTTGCAACTTCTTCTGGTCTAGCTGAAGGGGTATATCCATTGTAATCATCAATTATAAATTCAGGCATTGCACACGAATTTGCTCCTATTACAGGTAGTCCAAAAGCCATTGCTTCAAAAAATACTTTCCCAAATGGTTCAAATCTAGAAGGCATTAAGAACAATGAAGAACTTGTATACATAGCTGCTAATCTTTCAGGTTCTACAGAATCATACAATTCAATATCAGGGGAGTTATTGATTAAATGTTTAATCTGTCTCGGTAGCTGATTTTGTTTTGTAATAATTCTTAATGTCATATTTTTAAATTCATTTTTTATTTGTTCAAATGCCTCTATAACAATGTCAATGCCTTTTCTAATTCCATCTTTCCCCACAAATAGTAATACCGGATTTTCGAATCTTTTTTCCAATATTTCTTCGGTCAATTGTATTGCAGAATACCGATGCCCTATTCCTGTCGGAAAAACTTTTTTGGGTTCATCAATATAAGAACAGATATTGTTCTTTACCCATTCACTTGAAACAAATATCCCTGCAGCATTTTCATAAACTTTCCTTTGAATTATTTCACTTTTTTTTAGTAAAGACAATGGTATTTTGTCAAACATATAAGTTGGTTTTTTGTTTTCTCTCCATTTTATTACGGTGTTTAAATCCATGTCTTGAAGTGTAAAATAAGGAGTTTTATAGAATATGGCTAGATGCCCAATTGTTATTATAGAATCAGGCTTTGGATTTGATTCATATATTTTTAGAGCTTTTTTTTGACGTTTTTCATAATAACTTGGATTATTTCCATTCCTAAGAGAATATATTCCCTGTCCACCAACACGAATATATGGTAACATATGGGTATAATTAGACACACGGCTTGTATTTTCATAAGTGCAGACGTTGTATGTGTTGCCAAGTGATCCTAATTTCTTTAAAGTTGTAGCAAGTTCATAAGGAATCACGCTCCAGACTTTTGGATCCCAACAGTTGCCTTCACAATACAAATCAATTTTTTTTGCCAAGCTAAACACTCCAAATCTCATACGAATAAGATTTTATCTTACAAAATTTTATTTTTGGTCCCGATTTCGAATAATTCTACATTATATCTGCAAAATACTTTATTCACAAATTCTCATATTCATCCCGCTGGCACCGATGATCAGCGTTTTAATGGCTCCCACCACCATCTGTTTCCCACATACCATTTGACTGTCTGGTCCAGAGCGGTATCAAAATCATATTGGGGTTTCCAGCCCATTTTTTCCAGTTTACTGCCGTCAAGGGAGTACCGGAAATCGTGGCCTTTTCTATCTTCAACGTACTCTATTGAAGATTCGTCTTTGCCAAGCATTTTAAGAAGGCGGTGAGTGATTTCAAGGTTCGTGAGTTCGTTTCCGCCGTCTATGTTGTAGATTTCTCCGATAGTTCCGTTGTGGAGGACAAAGTCTACTGCAGAACAGTGGTCTTCAACATGGATCCAATCCCTGATGTTCAGGCCGGTTCCGTAGACAGGAATTTTCTTTCCTTCCATTAATCTGCTGATGAAAAAAGGAATTAATTTTTCAGGGTACTGGTATGGTCCGAAGTTGTTTGTGCAGCGGGTTATACATACTGGCAGACCGTATGTAGTGTAGTATGATTTTGCAAGGAGGTCTGAACCTGCTTTGCTAGAGGAATAAGGGCTTGAAGGGTTCAAATTGTCTGTTTCGGTAAAAGAACCTTCCATGGTGCTGCCGTAAACCTCATCAGTTGAAATATGGATAAACTTTTTTATGTTATTTGCAAGGGCACTCTGCAGGAGGGTGTTTGTACCGAGCACGTTTGTCATTACGAAAACAGAGCCGTCTTCAATTGAACGGTCAACATGGCTTTCGGCTGCGAAATGGACAACTTGATCTACCTTTTTCATTACTTCATTAACAATTACAGGGTCGCAAATGTTGCCTTTGACAAAAGAGTAATTCGGGTTGTTTTCAATATCCTTGAGGTTGGCAGGGTTTCCGGCATAGGTCAATTTGTCAAGGTTTACAATTTGATAATCCGGATATTTTTCCAGCATATAGCGGATGAAATTGCTGCCTATGAATCCGCAGCCACCAGTTACCAGTAGTTTCAATTCAGTCACCTTTTTTGGGGTATAGATACTTTTTGAGGAGTGAACATTTCAGGTAATCAGAAATCCATCTAATCAGAAATTCATTTTAGCGTTTTTTAATTCTGGCAGGAGCTTATCCTTCTCTGAAAGTTTTGCGTTTTCTTCAGTTATTTTCCAGTCAATTCCAATTGAAGGGTCATTATAGATTATGCCAGCTTCGGCTTCAGGGTGATAATATTCATCGCACTTGTAAGTAAAAACTGCAGTTTCGCTCAGGACGGAAAAGCCGTGTGCAAAGCCTTTTGGGATCAAAAATTGCTTCTTGTTTTCACCTGAGAGTTCTACACCTGCCCATTCTCCGAAGGTTGGCGAGTCCTTTCTCAGGTCTACGGCAACGTCGTATACCCTACCTTCCAGGACCCTAACAAGTTTTGCCTGGCTGTAAGGGGCTAACTGGTAATGGAGGCCCCGGATAACGCCATATGAGGATTTGGATTCGTTGTCCTGGACGAAGTTGTATTCTGTTCCGATTAAAGGTTCCAGGGTCTTTTTATTGTAGCTTTCAAAAAAATAGCCTCGGCCATCTGTAAACACTTTTGGTTCAAGAATTAAGAGGTCTTTTATTTTAGTTTTTATAAGGTTCATCTGTTTTGCCTCACTTAGTTTTATCTTTCAGGCCGGTTGCTACAAACCTCTAACTATTTTAATTTTTATTTAATTGTCTTTTACAGTTATTTAAGTTCTTTGGTTTGTACCATCAATCCTTCGGTCTTGCTTTTTTTTGTGATCATCTTTTTAATTATAATCTTGTTTTTTTCATCCTTTGTAAAAAATTTTTTATATATTCATCCTAGATATAACTTCCTCAGATAAATTCTGGTAGTTGTACAAATTTTTGGAACTTTACTACATATTACTATTTTGAGGAATAACTATGGAACCATTGATTTTTGGGGAAACAATCCGCGCTCCTGACGTAAGAAACCTTTACGACATGAAAGAAGTCATTGCTGATCAGGACTGGCTTCAAATTACAGATAATTTTGATCTATATTATATGTACAGGGAGCTTGCGCGGGATGAAGAGGACCTCAGGCTTATGCGGGAGTTTGGGCTGCGTTATGATATTACTGTCATTCCCCCTGCTCGCCTGGGGAATGAATATATAAAAACGGCAGGGCATTACCACCCCAGGGCTCCGAGGGCAGAGGTTTCATATCCTGAAGTCTACCAGGTGCTGGAAGGCGAGGCAGTCTACCTCCTGCAAAGGGTGGAAGGTAGTAAGGTCCTGGATGTGGTCGTCATAGAGGCAGAAAAGGGGGATGTGGTGCTTGTGCCTCCGGATTATGGGCATATCACAATTAACCGGGCAGAAACGACCCTGAAGATGGCAAACTGGGTTTGCAGTCGTTTTTCTTCTATCTATGAACCTATCAGGAAATTTGGAGGTGGGGCTTACTACCTTCTCGAGGAAGGTTTTATGGTAAATCCCTGCTATTCTGAAGTTCCGGAAATCCGGGAGCTTTCTCCAGCAGACCTCTCAAAATATGGGATTTTTGAGGGGGAAGACATTTACGAGCTTGTGAATGAAATTGAAAAGCTTGGGTTTTTGAAGGAACCTCAGGATTTTCCAGATGTTTTTATGAAATTTCGTGTAGTGTAATAACAAGCTTTAAATTTTTTAAGTGACTTTATTCTTCTAGTTTTTGTGGAGTGTTCATTTTGAGTGTAAAAAAAGCAATAATCCCCGCTGCAGGTCTTGGAACTCGTTTTTTGCCTGCAACAAAGTCCATGCCGAAGGAAATGCTTCCCATCATTGATACGCCTGTAATCCAGTACGTGGTTGAAGAAGCTATTAACTCAGGAATAGAGGATCTAATCATCATTACCGGCAGAGGAAAAAAGGCTATTGAAGATTATTTTGATGATTCTCCAGAACTTGAGATGCACCTGGCAAATAAGAAAAATACTGAAATGTTGAACTTGGTCCGGGATGTCTCCTCCCTTGTTGATATCCATTATATCCGCCAGAAGGAACCGAACGGTTTGGGAGATGCTATCCTCAGGGCGAAAAAACATATTGGAAACGAGCCTTTCGCCGTGCTTCTGGGAGACGACATCATCATGAATGGTAAGCCATGTACTGCTCAGCTTATTGATCAATTTGAAAAATATGGCAGATCCACAATTGCGGTTGAAGAAGTTCCATATGACAAATTAAGCAGTTACGGCATTATTAAAGGAAAACCAGTCGCAGATTCTCTTTATGTGCTTGAGGATATTGTGGAAAAGCCAGCCCCAGAAAAAGCTCCTTCAAATATCGGGGCAATTGGTCGCTACGTTTTCACCCCGGAAATTTTTGACTGCATTAAGGAAGCAGGACCTGGGGTCGGAAATGAGATTCAGCTCACTGATGGTATTCGGGTTCTGAGCAAGACGCAAAAGGTCTATGCATATGAATTCAAGGGAAAAAGGTTTGACACCGGGGACAAGCTGGGGTACATTAAAGCAACAATAGACTTTGCTCTGGAAAACAAGGACCTTAAAGATGACGTACTTGAATATCTGGGAAAAGTTCTTTCATCGGAAGATACTCCCTTTAGAAAAATGCTGTTTGAAGGAATGAAACAAAAAGATGCCCTCACAAAAATAGAATCTGAAACATTTGAGGTCGAAAACTAAATGTCTGAATAAAAAATCGAAAATGCTTTCGAATTCCAAATCCAGTTTTTTGAACTCTCCCATTCGGTCATTAATGAGAAAGAAGGGTTTCAGTGGGAAGTTTCCGGATATGTCCTAACTTTCTGTGAATTCCGAAGTTTATATGGTCGTAAGGGTGGTTGAAAAGAGGGTATATCTTTTGCTCCTTAATATTATTATTTCAAAGTATTTCCATACTTCTCTATCCATGTAACCATTCCCTGATAGATGTAAACTTGAAATCCTTTAATAGTTGTTTAATTTTTGGTTCCATCGCAGGCAAATTGTAGTAATGATACCATTTAAACTCTGGGGACTTCGGTTGCTCCAGATCTATCTCCCAGGGGTGTAAATATATCACAGCAGGCTCTCTTTTTTTATTTATTTTTTCGATTGAGTTTTTTATAAACCAGTAAGGAAATAACCTCAAATAAAATCCACCAGCTATTGGTATGTTCTTATATGGTAGCTTACGGACACTTAAAGGAAATTCACATATCCTGCCTTTAGACTCTCCACAAATATTTTCTGAAGAGATCCGGTATGGAAATAAAGGCGCGTCGGGAACGCCATATAAGGGGGTTTTCACGGGAAAAACGCTGGAATCATACTCTATTCCACACCTTTCCATAATATCTATCGACCATGAGGTGCTCTTCATTACTGAGGCTTGACATGCTCTATGCCCACATACTTTCACGCCTGTAATGGATTTTATGATTTCCATAGATTTTAGCAGTTCTTCTTCAAATTGATCCGGTGTCTGTGATTGGATTGGTTTATGGCTATACCCATGGGTACCCAATTCATGGCCACAGTCATGAATAAGTGAAATCAATTCAGGGTGATGTTCAGCTACATATCCTAATACAAAGAATGTTGCTTTTGTATCTCCCAAAATGGATAACATCCTTTCAGTACTGGCTATAACCCTATCTTCAAATTCTCCCCAGCGTGAGATATCTGTAGTCATGTACCAGTCTTCAACATCGACAGTTAGTATATTCTCTATATGTCCCATCTTACTCCCAATTCTCATATTTTTCCAACAAATAATAAGTATATAAGAATCTTTCCATAATATAATATGAAGTTTTATACCAAATAACCTATTTGTATCTCTTATTTACTTAAATTCTTTAAGTGTTACTTCTTATTTGCAAAATTTAACTCTCTCTAACTTTAAAAGTATTTGTTCTGTTTATTTTATTTGACTTAAAAATCTTCATTTCTGGTTATTTCTCTTTTTATCGGCTGTTAAAAAGCCCATTAGTGTTGAAATGATTCCGGGGGCAGTTTTCGATTTTTTATTTCTTAGAATCATCTCAAATAAAAGCCTGTTGTCTTTACTCACATAACCGTGCTCCTGCCGGCTTATAATGAAGAAGTGTCCATAGGGAGCGTTGTCCTGCTTGCAAGAAGGTATGCTGACAGGGTGATAGTTATTGACGACGGCAGCTCGGACCGGACAGCCGAGGTTGCTGCAAACGCCGGGGCTGAGGTGGTTGTCCATTCCCCTAACCTGGGCAAGGGCATGGCTTTTAAGACGGGCTTTGAGGCTGCCGGGGATGCAGATATAATAGTTACCATGGACTCGGACGGGCAGCACAACCCTTCCGATATCCCGAAGCTCGTAGCCCCCATCCTGGAGGGCGTTGCAGATATGGTGAACGGCAGCCGTTATCTTAATGGTCGCGCCACAGACACGCCAGCCTACCGGCGCATAGGCCAGACGATCCTTGACAAAGTTACGGTCCTGAACTCCGGAATCAAAATTACCGACTCCCAGAGCGGGTTCCGCGCCTTTGCCGCCTCCACAAAAGACGTCTTCCGCTTCAGCGCCACAGGCATGGCAATCGAAAGTGAAATGCTCGCAGACGCAGGCAGGGCCGGGTTAAGGGTAAAAGAAGTGGAGATCCGGGTCAGGTACGACGTCGACGGCTCAACCGAAAATCCTGTAAGGCACGGCCTGGGTGTTTTGTTCAGGATTTTTAAGGACATCGAATACAATAAGCCCCTGTACTGCTTCACCCTGCCCGGTTCCCTCCTCAGTGCAGGCGGGTTATACATGGGCTTTGGTTTTTTGCGGACCTTTTACCTTGGCGGGAACCTTAACTTCGGGCCTGCCGTTTTGATGATCCTGCTGACCCTCACCGGGTCCTTTATGGCTTTGACCGGAATTATGCTGCATTCGATAGCTGGCCTGATCACGCATCTAAAATGAGGGGAAATGAGTGGGGCACGGGGGTCTATCTCGTGAACTTTCCGAAATCAGGAAACCTGTTTTCTGCATGGCATCAGACAAAAAGGGCTCTGAAAGCTTTGAGCGGGTATGTGTGGGGTCTGGAAAGCCTCTGAGGCAATCCCTGTCCTGTAGACGGATGTTTTAGCTGTATCTGAAATAAGGGCGCAGAGGGCAAAGAGCTGGTAATTTCTATCCTGTAATCATTTTTAATTTCTTTTTTTGTCCTGGAGCTCTCACCGGGTGCTGTAGGCAGCCGGCCTTTCCCTAAAAATTGCTATGTGGATGGCACGGGATAAAATGATAACAAGGTTTATCTCCTGTTACGAAAAATAAGTCTCATATGGAGAAACGTGCCGAGATCAAAGTATATGGTCGAGTCCAAAAAGCAGGTTTCAGAGATTTCATTGATGAGATTGCCTTTAATCTGAATCTCAATGGATACGTTAAAAATCTTGATGACGGGACAGTACAGGTTGTTTGTGAGGGAAACGAAGACGCCATTCGTGAATTGCTCACAAAAATTAACATTACTCAATATCCCATTCGTGTAGAAAATATTGACGTGGTCTACAAAAAGCCAACAGGTGAGTATACAGCATTTGAGCTTATCAGAGACGAGGATCTGACCACAGCAACTTATGAAAGAATGGACGCGGCTGCGAGATATATTCGAGAAATGAATTCAAACCTCGGCGGGAAAATGGACTTCATCGGTGGGAAAATCGATGTTCTCGGCGGGAAAATGGACTCCATCGGCGGGAAAATTGATGTTCTCGGTGGAAAAATGGATTCAATCGGTGGAAAAATTGAATCCCTCGGCGGGAAAATTGATGTGCTGGGCAATAAAATCGATCAGGCCAGGGTGGAAATAACATACGAAATCCGCGTAAGCCGGGATAATTTCAGGTCTCATCTTGATGAAAGGATTTCAACCATAGAACGCGAGTTATCTCTTATTAAAGCAAAAGTCATTCCCTGAAATACTGCTTGAGCAAAACATCTGGCGCATTAATTATTTTTTCAATTTTTCGTAGCTTAAACGTTTTTATCTCTTCTGTTTTCATCCGGGTTACCATCCCGGAACTCTCACAGCCCGCTGGGGACCCCTGGGTTTCCTGTTAAAAATACCCGATGAAATCCAGGGCTTTTGGAGAAGGCGCCTGAAAAGTTGAGGGTTTGAAAGGACCACAGATGCTTGAGACCTACTTTTGTGCAGTTTTTCAAGGTCTCATAGGTAGTCCGTCAAAACCCGGCTAAAATCTCTCCGGGCAAGTTTGCAGAGATGGCCGGGCCGGGAGAAAAATGAAAAATAAAAAATAAAAAAAATAAAAAAACCGGCAGGCTCCCGGTTAGATTGCTCCTGATCTTCTTCAGTCGCTATCTCAAGGCCCGAACTTTCCTCCGCTTTTTTTCCGGTTTCAGCGCCTTCTCTTCAGTATCGTAATCCCTATCATGAGCGTTCCCGCAAAGCCTATGAGGAAGGAAGCCAGTTTAGGGGGATTTTTTATAACCTTTTCTGCCTGGAGAATTTCTCCCCGAATCTGGGGTTCGAGGTTTTCGAGTCCGAGTGAACTTGCGGTATCAAGAATGGACTGCTCGCTTTCCAGGGTGGAAGGACTTTTATCATCTATTGAAAGGTCGGTGGCTTTTGAGTCCTCGTTTTGTTTTTTGTCTGACCCATGTGATTTTTTGGGGGCACATATCGCCAGCTCTTTCTGGGCTATGCCTGTAAGGCCTTTGCCGTTTTCATAGGCAGCTGCAAAGAGGAGGTAGTCTCCGGGAGGGAGGTCGAAGGTTGTCAGGGAGAGGGTGTTCTGGTTCTCGTCTCCTATGCTTATCGTACCGTTGCCTTCTCCTATCAGGGTCTGGATTTCGGTCGTGAGTTCATCTTTGCTGAATTTGGACTCGTAGTTTGTAGAATTAATGCCGAATTCATCGATGATATCGATTCCGTTAACGAAGATATCGGTCCCGTGCACTGTCCCGTTTGAGCTTACATTTATTTCTGCACGGTAGGCGTCTTCCCTTATCAGCAGGGCCCCGTATGTGTAGCTCCCCTGAGCAGGAGCCTTTTTCAGGTTCAGGCTGACTTCAAGATTTTCGCATTCTTTGAGTTTGTTTGGGGAATCTACTTTCAGTTCGTATTCCAGTACCTCAAAACAGGTTGCCGAAAGGACCTTCCTCTCCGCCTCAGGCTCTTCATTTTCGTTGCCTGCAAGCATTATGAGTACTCCGTAACTGCCTGCTGGAAGGGGGTCAAGGGTCAGGGGGGCGGAAAGATCCCCGGTTTCGTTCAGGACCGTGGTGGTTACCAGAGTTGTAGAACCCGTGCTACTATCGAAGATTTCCTTGAAGCTCCCGGCGTTCCCATCCCTGAGATCCGTAAAGGCGTCTTTAAGGGAATTCACATCAAGCCCCTGGACCAGGTAAATATTCACTTTCTGCTTCCCGAAAGCTGCAGGTCCTTTGAAATCCATCTTCACTTTCTCGTTTTCAGTGTAAAAGGGATGGGTGGAGTACGGGTATGTAAGTACCAGTTCCGTATCATCTCCGGCGGATACCCCTGATTTCAGTTCAAGAGTAGTTCCCGCACTTTGAAGGCTGTTTGCCCCGCTGTATGTAAAATTAAGAGGCTGTGGGAGCTGAATTTCCTCTCCTCCGCTGAGAAGGATCCAGCCGCCTTCCGTCAGGCTCTCATTATGGTCTGCAAAAAAAACGCTGTTATCATTTTTTTCGAGAACTGCAATCCAGGGCTCTTCTTCGGAAAATGCCGCTGATACTGAAATGAGTGAAAAAGTAATCATCAAAACTGTCAGGGCTAACCTGAATGTTTTGCCATAAATCCCATTATATATTTCGGTTCTTTTCTTCATTACTACCACCCCTTAGTTATTCTCTTCCCTGCTTAATTCCAGGTTTTTTGCTCTTTTTCAGGGCTTTAGCTGTTAATCTTTTTTAATTAAATATTATTCAACATTCATATATTTATTTAAAAACACATGTTCGCCATTAAAGAGATTTGCAAGGGTTCCCGGAACATTTAAAGTGTTTAATATTCAAAGTGTTTAATACTTAATATGTTTAAACACTCTTTTTTTCTTCCAGAACTCCATAATTTTAACGCTTTTTAATCCTTGAATAAAGCAGAAGTAGTAGCATTCCGGCTAAGATCCCTTCTATCCATATGTTTGAGGCCTTCCAGTCCCGGGATAAATCTTCTTTTTGGCCCTCTTTTTGTTCCGAAGAGGGTGTTATATCCGAAGGCAGGCTTTCTGCCGGCTGCAGGGTAACCTGCTTTGTAACGTCCCCTACCTTTACCTCAAAATTGCCTGCCGGGATCGATTTAGTGTCGTACTTATAGCTGAAATTCCCTGAATCCACCTTCACCTGCTGGAAACCTGTAATCCTGAGCTTGACATCAGAGGCATTTGATTTTCCGTCAAGCCTGATCTTGTAAGTCCCTGGGGGGACGCCTGCCTGGGAAACCGTGGCATCTCCTTCTTTTGCCTTTCCAGTTATGGTTATCCAGAGTATCATCTTTACTCTCACATTCAGGTCATCGACACCTATTGCCTGCACAGTAAAACGGTTGTTGAACCCGGGTGGGATTCTCACGTCGTCAAGCAGATACTCGTATTTGCCGTCCGAGACCCGGACATCCTTTTCAAAGGACACCCACACGTCTGCTGTCTCTCCTGCGAAATCGGCTCCTCTGATCTCTATTGTGTCTCCAACTACCGGGTTTTCAGGGATAAGTTCCCAGCTGTTAGTTGCAGCATTCCCGGGAAAGGGGATCAGGCATAGAAGTACCGAAAGACAGAACAGCAGTTTCAGCTTTTTTCTATTACTCTGGTTCTGGATGAAAGCGGAAGCGAATTTCACGAATGTAATCCCCTCAGAAAGCAAAATTCCGAATCTCCTTTTTCGATATTTTTGTCTTAATTTGAATCACATAACTTTCAGATAATCTGCAGATAAATCAACATGCTTATATCGTTTTTCTTTTTAATGTCCTGGACGTTCGGCAGCAAAGAATTTCACCAAGTACTGGCTTTTACAACGATCTCTCTCAGAAAAGTCTATTTATATTTTACCTTGATTTTTATACGACTTGCCGCCGAATCTGAATCTGGTTATTAATAGGAACAGCCTGATTATCAGTATTTCTCATCAGGCGTGTATATAGAGCGCGACCTTTTGAATACGATCCCATCGATTACCTGCGATGAGTTCTTACGCTTTTTACGCTTTTTAGGTCTTTCTCGGAAATTTGAGTTCCCCTATTATCTCTTTTACCTGTTTATCCGTTTTCAGTATATACAGATAATAAATGCAGATAATCAAACCGGAGATTACAACCAGAAGGACCTGGTTTATTCCTGCGGTTTTGAGAGCTATCAGGACTGCTCCTGCAGGGATAAAGAGGACCAGGTTTGAGAATACTATTTTCAGGGCTCTTGAGGTCTTTACCCCGGAGTAGTACATCATTTTCAGGCACAGGTAGCCGTACACTACAATGCCTGATATGGAGAAGAGGGCAAGAGCTATACGGGCACTTCCGAACATGCCGCCAATTGTGAGGGACAGGAAGCGGGTTGTCAGGTTGAAGAAATTGTAGTTGAAGCCGAAGTGGTGTTCTTCTACTACCAGGTATATTGTGGTTAAGGGGGATGAGATAAACCATATAAAAGCCCAGAGGCTCAGGATCTGGGCGTAGACTCCTGCTTCTGTCCAGGCACTCCCGAAAATCACGGTAAAGACATCGCTTCCGACAATTGTGAGAATCAATATAGGGAACATGCCTATGAGCACGAGCATTCTGAATACACTTTCAACAAGAGTACTGAGGGTGCCTTCGGATATTGCCCTTGATGCCCTCTGGTAAAAGACCTGTGAGATTGAACCTCCAATAAAACTCATAGGTAACTGGAGCAGGCGGAACCCCAGGGAATAAAATCCAACCACCGCAGGAGTGAAAAAGGCTGAAAGAAGAAAAGCCGGAAGCTGCCAGGAGATTGAGTTCATAAGGGCAGACCAGCTGTCTATGAGTGGAAGTTTGCGATGCCGTATAGAGCTTTCATATATCTTTTTCCAGCTCAAGCTCTTCGTTATCAGGTTTCTATCATCTCTCCAGATCTGCCCTCCAAGCACGAATGTTGCTACAGACTGGCCCGCAAGGCTGCCACCGATTAAACCAGTTGCAGTTGGGGGGCGTTCTGCAAGCCCGAGGATGATCTGGGTTGCAGTGGTCGAAACCGAACTGAAAACCCTTGAGAAGGAGAGCCTCTTGAAGAGTTTTGTTCTTGAGTTCCAGTTGTTGAGTGCGAGAAAAACCCCATTTACAAACACGAACGGGGGGACAAGCCAGAGATAATCCCCTATCTGCGGGGCATTCAAAAGGTCAATTATCGGGGTTTTGAAGTACCAGATAACTGGCACGGTTAAACCGGTAACAAAAAAGACTGCGAGGAGACTCAGCCCTAAAAGGTTTATTGCTTCCTCGTCTGATTCAGGCAGCATTATAGATAACTCATACCTCAGGCATGCAATAACGCTTATAATGCTCGTGATAGAAATATACAGAGCCCAGACTCCAAAATCCTCCGGTCCGTAAAGGCGGGTCAGAACAGGAGCTGACAGAATCGTAAGGATCTGAGCAAAGGTTGTTCCGCCTGCGAGTGTCAGCACATCTGATACAAAACTTGCCTTCTTTTCTTTTTTATATGGCTTTTTTGCCACATCTGCTTTCTTTTCATCCATAGCCACTACCCTGGCAAGGGATGTTGTTTTTTCAGGCCCGATAACTGGAAGTTTTTAAATCTCTGAAGTGAATCGTTTAAATTCCTGCGGTTATACTTGTTCCTGTGGTTATATTTGCCCTTTTAAGAATCCTAATTCTTCAGAATTTCAGTAACCTGACCTTTCCTTACTTTTTACCCTGGCCTTTTCTCCCTTCCCAATTTCCTATACACAAATTATCCTTATAAACTCATCCGACTCAACAGCCCCCTTCTCCCAGTAGTGACAGCCTGGACCCCGAAAACTCCTAAAGTATGGGACTTTTATCCAGTCGGCATCTCCAGGTATTTGTTCCCTTTTCCCGTTTACCAGAGATTATAGCCCCTGGGCTCAACGGGTAAAATAATTATTGAACCTTTAACAGAAATACACTGTTAACTTTTTAACAGCCAAAGTTCCCGGAACCAACATCAATCAAGTTAATCCACTTGAGGCAGCCATATATCTGGCAAAAAAGAATTTTCTTTGAGCTGCCGGTTGATGTTGTTTTATTCTTTTTGTGAATGAAGATCGATTTAGTCTTTTAATTGATCCTTACTTTTAATTGATCCTTATATTATCGTAATTTATTTAGCAACTATGATTTATTCAGCAACATAGCACTGTTTTTAGATCCCCGGCTCAATCTGACTGGTCCACCAGTTATAGATTTCCTCTCCGCTGGTAATCCAGGCGTTTTTGCTGGCACAGTACTCAAGGACTTTTTCGTAATATTTAAGAGTCTCTCCCTCAATGCATGTGTTGTTATGCCAGAGGATAGTAATCACGCCGTTATACCGTTCAACAGTATCGATAAGATACTTCGTACATTCCCAGGCTTTTTTAACATCAAGGCGCATGTAGTCTTTCAAAAGCGAGCGATCCATTATCACCAGTGGAAGCTCCATAATGTCGATCTGACGCCCCTCATTCAAATTAAAAGGCCTGAAAGGATGGCACATCCCATTTCTAAAGCCAGCGCAGTCTGGATACCCCAGTGTGGTGTCGTATTTGAACCCCGCTTTACTCAACAATTCCCAGGTATTCGGTACGCTAAACCTTAAATAGTGATTTCTGTACCCGATAACCCTTTTCCCTAAGACTTTCTCAAGCCGACTTTTTTTTTCTTTGATGTCTTCAAGGCTATTGTAAGATTCATGCCCCCCATGCAGGCCAACTTCCCATCCACTGTCGGATATAAAACCCATTTCAGATTCAAGGTCTTTAATGTTATAATTAAAGTCCGTTTCTTCAGGGTTCAGGGCAAGAAAATAAAAACTGGATTTTGCATCATATTTTGCCTCCAGCTCCACTATTTTCCTGAAGTTCCAGCATGGATTACATTTCTTGCAAATCCTGGAAAAAGGGGTTTTCATCGTCTCGGTCAGATTCTTTCTGGCAAGAGCTTTAATAGACCCGATAATCGGATACAATTTTTCCGGGTAAACCGCGTCGATGTCGTGTGTGAGGCAGACCGCAAACTTTTTTCCGTCCGGATACTGCGGTTTCAGCCCGTTTTCTAATAGAAATTTGGAAACTCTCGGTTCAAAAATACTTCTCTGGCTACTTAGATAGTACGGAAACCTTTCATACCTGTCGCGAAAGATCAGGTCGTACTCTTCCTTTCTGGTAAAGAGCTCCCAGAGTTCCTTGTTTTCTTTCAGTTTTTCAAACATAATTATCGCCCTATTTCCCGGATATAAAAAACAAATTCTTCTTAAAAAGGGGAATTTTTTCCCCTTTATATTATCTCATGTGAGTTCTTATCTCCCCTCCCAATCCCCTTATACACAAACCCCTTTCCAATAAACTCATCCGGCTCAACTACATTTCTTCCATCAACAATTACCGGATTCTTTTTCCCACTTACTTTTTTCACCCAATCAGCTGTCACATCAGAGTAGGCGCTGTGCCCTGCAAGCACGATTACAGCATCCGCACCTTTTACAACCTCTTCCAGGTTATCTGAAATCTCGACGCCCGGATAATTGACAACGTATGGGTCGTGTACCATAACACTGGCCCCAGCTTTCAGGCAGAGGTCCCTGTACGGTTCTGACGGAGTGTTCCTGGCATCGTCCGAGTCGCTGATAAATGCCCAGCCGAGCATTGCAACCTTTGAGCCCTTCATATTCTTTCCAAGCCTCTCAAGGGCTGCAACAGTCAGGTTGTACATGTGTGCAGGCATAAAGTCATTGACTTTTCTGGCAAGCACGTAGATTGAATCCGCACCTTCGGGATAGTCCAGCTGTCCTTCACCAATCTTAACTCCTCTTTCCAGGTGGTATGTGTCTTTGGTCAGGCAGTGGCCTCCAACCCCTGCTCCGGGCCAGAGGATAGCTCTTGTTATACCCTCGCCTTTTAAGCTGTCAACCCCGGTCCTGACGTCATAGACATTTATGCCCATGGCTTCACAGTAAAGGGCAAGCTGGTTGATTGCTGCAATCTGGAGGTCGCGGAAAGTGTTCTCCGCAGTTTTTGTAACCTCAGCTGCAGTTGCACTCATCGGGATAACTTTTCCGACAGTGAGCACCGGTGAGTAAAGCTCAACAGCCCTTTTTGTGCTTGCCTCATCAATTCCGCCTACTATCCGGTCGTGTTCTCTGATGTTTTTCAAAAGCCTGCCTACCATTACCCTTTCAGGGGCATGGGCCAGGGCAAAATCTTCGCCTGCTTTCAGGCCGGACTCTTCCTCAAGGATCTGCTTTGCCATTCCTGCGGTCGTTCCCGGAGTGATTGTGGATTCGAGGACTACAAGCATACCCGGTCTCAGGTATTTTCCTGCGTTTCTGATCCCCTCTATGAGAGCGCTGAAATCAGGTATAAGGTCTCTGGGATTTGCAAAAGGAGTCTGAATTGCAAGTGTGACTGCATCAAGTTCGGAGATCCTTGAGAAATCGGGAGTACATTCTAACTTGCCTGCTTTTACGACCTTTTCAATGAGTTCTTCGAGGCCTGGCTCTTCCCCTTTGAGCGGGCTTTCTCCCCTGTTGAGCATATCAATCTTGTAGCCTGAGCTTTTTGAGTTGCGCTGGAAGCCCAGTACTTTGTCAAAACAGGGAGCATCTGCGAATAAGACTGCTGCAGGGATTCCTACATAACCCATGCCAAGTACTCCTATTTTTTTGATAGGGCCGCGTTCCTTTAGAAGTTTTTCCAATTTGCTCATGCTTTATCACTTTCCAGTATTGTTTTTAAGATATTCTTCCATTTCTCTGATGCATTCGGATTTTTATAGAACGAAGCGTAAAACCCCCAGGTTTAGACCAGGGGCAGTTCACTTCCATCACCGTTCTGGCTTTTATGCGGTTTACTGCCCTACTTCAATTAATCTCTCTTCTTCGTAGGACCTGATGGCTGCCATTGCTACTTCAAGGGCATGTTTTCCATCTTCGCCGCAGGGGTTAGGTTCTTTGCCCGTTTTAATACAATCTATGAAATAAACGAGTTCGTTTTTCAGAGGTTCGCTTGGTTCGACTTTGGCTTTTCTGATCCAGCCGTTGTCATGAAGTTCGACTGTCTGGTCGATGTAGTCCAGATAAGCTACACCCTTGATTCCTATTGCTGTCAGTTGCCTTACTTTATGGGGAGTAAGCCAGTTTGTTTCTACAACGCCTGCAAAATTATGGTCCATGCGCAGGATAATTGAGGCATGGTCTTCAAAAGAATGGATATCTGCACCTGCAATGGCGTAAACACCCTTTATCTTCTTGCTGTAAAGGTATGAAATGACGTCTATATCGTGAACACCGATATCCAGAATTACTCCAACGTCCCTTATCCTCGGGTTGTAGGGGCCGACTCTCCTGGTAGAGATGGACACTATCTTGCCAAGAGTGCCCGAATCTATGATTTCTTTGAGCCTTATAACTGCAGGGTTGAAACGTTCTATGTGCCCTACCATTAGCACCTTATCTGCTTTCTTTGCAGCTTCTATCATCAGGTTTGCGTTTTCAACCGTGTCTGCAATCGGTTTTTCTACAAGGACATGAAGGCCTGCGTCCAGGGCATCAAGGACTACCTGTTTATGCAGTTTTGTGGGCACAACGACGCTTACTGCATCAAGGCCTTCGGCAAACATTTTTTTGTAATCTGTATAGGCTTTCGTTTTAAACTGAGCGGCCATGGCTTCGACTCTGGTCTGGTCTACATCTGATATTCCGGCAAGCTCCACGCCCTCCATCTCGCTGTAGATTCTGACGTGGTTCTGTCCCATGGCGCCTGTGCCTATTACTCCTACTCTAATCAAGGTTTCACTTCCTGTTTCTGAGAATGCTGTTACTGCCCGGGAATTACTCAATCGTTTGAATAAAATTCTCTGGTTGCCTTAACTATCTTCTGCACGTCATCTTCGGATAAAGACGGATGTACAGGGAGGGAAAGAACCTCTTCTGCTGCTTTCTCCGAGACAGGCAGGGAATCTTTGTACCCGAGTTCCATATAATAGGGCTGTTTGTGGATGGGGATCGGGTAGTGTACTCCGGTTCCTATTTCTTTTTCCTTCAGGAAAGCTGCCAGTTCGTCCCTCTTTTGAGCTCTGATTGTGTACTGGTGGAAAACGTGGGTACAGCCAGGTTTTGTTACTGGAGGTACAAGCCCTGAAATGCCTTTGAGTCCGGCTGAAAGCATGGCTGCGTTTTTCTGCCTGGTAGCAGTAAACCCGTCCAGTTTTTCGAGCTGAACAAGCCCGATTGCAGCTGCAATGTCAGTCATACGCAGGTTAAAGCCCAGCATTTCATGCAGGTAGCGAACTTTTGAGCCGTGAGCCCTGATCATCTGTGATTTTTCTGCGATTTCCTTTTCATTTGTTGTAATCATCCCGCCTTCACTTGTTGTCATGTTTTTAGTCGGGTAGAAGCTGAATGCTCCGGTCCCGAAACTGCCAACCCTTTTCCCGAGGCATTCTGCGCCATGGGACTGGCAGGCATCTTCAATCACGACAAGCTTGTGGTCTTCAGCGATTTCCATTATGGCTTTCATATCTGCAGAGTGTCCGTAGAGGTGGACAGGCATAATGGCTTTCGTTTTTGAAGTAATTTTTTCCTGGATTTTTTCGGGGTCTATATTATATGTATCCGGTTCAATATCTGCAAAAACAGGTTTTGCCCCGGTGTAAAGAATACTATTTGCAGTGGCAATAAAGGTGAAGGGACTTGTAATTACTTCGTCTTCTTTTCCAATGCCGTGGGCAAGAAGCGCGATATGCAGGGCTGCAGTGCCGGAGTTTACAGCAACTGCATACTCGCAGCCGGTGTACTCAGAAAAAGCAAGCTCGAACTCTTCTACTTTTGGTCCCTGTGCAATCATACCTGAACTCAGGACCTTCGTTACTGCATCAATCTCTTCCTTGCCCAGCAGGGGCTTGGCGATTGGGATCATTTTTGGACCTCTTATAATTATCTTAATAAAACTTTAATATTACTTAACTTTGATTTTTTGATAGGTTTATATTCGGTTTAACTCTTTAAGATCTTCAGGAAGCTCCTGTATTCTGGCAGGTACACCGATCGCCAGCTTCCACGGAGGCACATCTTTTGTCACAAGGGCTCCTCCGGCAACCATTGCTCCTTCCCCTATTTCCACTCCCGGAAGCAGGGTCGCGTTAGCGCCTACAGATGCTCCTTTTCTCAAAACAGGGCCTTTAAGTTCGTATTTTTTACGGATGGGATATTTGTCGTTGGCAAGAACAGCACATGGTCCGATAAATACATTGTCTTCGATAACCACATTCGTTGGGATATAGACGTTTCCCTGAATACTTACATTGTTTCCTATCTTCACGTTTCCATCTACGATAACGTTCGTTCCGATAAGTACATTGTCCCCTATTTGTGTGTTTTCCCTGATCATTACGTTATGTCCGGTCTTGAAGTTTTTTCCGGTCTTTACGCTGGAAAAAATTGTCGAACCTGCTCTTATAATCGAGTTTGGACCTATAATGCAACCCGGAAAATCAAAGTCCTCTATCTCCACATCCTTTTTGAGGATCTCCATAAGGACTCTGTGTTCTGGATACCCCAGTATTACATTCTCCAGAATTACTGTATCCTTTCCGATTACAGAGGTTCCATAAACCTTAGAAGAACTGTGTATTTTGAATTCTTTTGAGTTCATATTCTTCCCCCGTTTTTCTCCTGTACCTTATAATTCATTCGGAGTGCTTCGAATCAATGCTACATATCAATTATTTTTATAGAAATTTGGGGTTTCCTGTTCGCGGATTACCTGGTTAATTTCTTGTTCCTGGGTTGGCGCGAAGGCGATTATCAGTTGTCGTTTTTCCCTTTACTCACTCCCTGTAAGTTCCTAACTGTGTTAATTTCTTCACTGGATACACTTTGTAATTATTTAAGTGATTTGGTTTATTTACCTATCTATTGCTTTCCTGATTTCTTCGGATAAGTTTCTCTTATTTATTCTGGTGGTTTTGCATTAATCATCGACTGCGGGCATCTGAAATTCCTTTACTATCTTTAATAATACCGATTTAATACTGCTATTTTTCTCCTGCTATTTTCTCCTGTTATAATGCCGTTATCCTGATGCCACCTTTATTATAGTTAATTCTTACAGTTATAATTTTTATATGAAAGTTCCTCATCTTAAAAATTTTGGGTGCACCCATCTTAAAGTCATATGGCTGATCTACCTTGTCCTCTATCTTAATTATATAATTGACCTTTTTCTTCCCCGCTCCGGACCGGGACGTTCAGGGTTTTCAGGGTCATCCGCCCTTTTTTCGGTTGCTCTCTTAGGTTCATATAGCTTGAATTCTGGAAAGCAAAAGGAGGAGGGTTTTTATATCAGATTGCACATCTGTTTCTCTTATACCTGAATCAACTAGAGGAGTTCTGACTACGCTTACAAGTTTAATTTCATCAACTTCCGCTTCTTCGGGTGCGTTATCAATGATGACCACACTAGGGGTCCCTGAAGGTGCATCAGTGGCCGTAGCGACTTTGCTTTTACTGTTACTTTTCCGAGACTTCCTTCCTCTGTCAAAGAACTGGGGAGATTCTGTAAAAACGTCTCTGAATATGGGAATAATTCCACTTCTGTTTTCTTTCGGTGCCGTTATTCTTTATAAGCTTGTAGCTCTCTTTTAACGTCTGCAGAGCTCATTTAAGCCTTGAATTCATGCGCATCGACAACAATATCTCTTTTTTAAAAACCTCATGGAATTAATTTCCTTATCATTTTTTTAAAAAAGTTTTCGGCTTTCTTTTCTGCCTGTTAACTTTCATGCATTCCTCTTCCTCTCTTTTTCCTCTCCTCCTCTTTTCCCGTTTCCTTTACCTCTTCTTCTTTTCAGGCATCATCTTACAGGAAGGAACAGGTGAACAAGTTTAGAGAAAATGAGTCCAGACAACGCAACTTTTTTAAAAAATGAATTTAGAAAAGATGGGGGATAACCCCAAAGAGGAAGACGTTTATGAAGCCATGGATCATTGTGACCAGAGGGAGGCTTCGGGTTCTGTAGAACATAAATCCTATGATAAAACCTACAAAGAGAGTGTAGAATACTTCACCTATGTTTCCATACCCTGAATGCATTAATCCGAACAGGACGCTTGTGATAATTAGACTCCCACGGCTGCCGAGAAACTCTTCGAGCCGGTTCTGCAGAATGGACCTGAAGATGAGCTCTTCAACAAGACCTACTAAAAAGACCATAACAAGGGTAAGTCTCAAAAGGGAGGGAATTGAAAGGTCTGGGATGAGGTAATTTGTCTCTACTATTAAGTATTCCCCTACTCCAAGCAGGAGCCCCATAATTATCGAGAGTGGAATATAAATCCACATCCTTTTGAAGGTTATTCCAAGCCGTTCTCTAGTAAACCCCTGGTCGGTGAGTGCAATTGTTACTGGAATTGTAAGGAGTCCGTAGATAAAGACAAACGAGTAAAGGGTTTCCTCATAAAATGCTGGCATTGAGAGGTTTACAAGTCGCAGGATTGGCAGCAGGAGCAGGGCCTGGTAAGTTTTCTGGATCTCCTCATTTTTGATATATAACATGGAAAGAGAAAGCCCTAGCAGGATGACTGCGTGTACCTCCATGGCTTCTATAGGTCTTCCAGAATATATCATAAATTCCGCAAAAGCGATGGCTAAAATCGGAATTATCAGGTAAAGTCCTTTGTTTTTCAATGAAGACTTCTGTGCCGCCCTATTTTCAGGTACGTGTATATACTCAGGAGTTTGAATCTCTCTATTTTCAGGTGTTTGCATCTCCTGATTCTCATATGTTCCCATCTTCAGGCCTCCTTGGTAACGTTTATCCAGAGGCGCAGGTCCCTGTAAGGCACATCCTTTTCAGTCTCGTTGAAAAGCAGGAACTCAAGCTCCATATTCTCTCCTTCAAAAGAGGGGGTTATCTCAAGGGGCTCTTCCAGGGTTATGTTGTCGTCAAGTTTTATATTTCTCAGGTTCTCAGGCAGTGGCAGGGATCTGTTTTCGAGCCTGACATCCATTGTATAGTTTACTGCCCTATGCTCATGGTTTGCGATCCCTATAATGACGGTTCCACTTTCTCCCTGCACATACTCTGTAGTATAGTTATCAGCTTTTCCCTCGGGCCCGAGGATATAGAATTCTGTAAATGGCTCCTGGTCGTGGGGAACTATGGATACATAAGCCACACTTCCTACTAAGGCCAGAACGGAAATTGCCAGAAAAGTTCTGAGTGTCTTTTCTGTTGACGACTCAGGTTTTCCCATAACTTCAACTAACAGGGAACGGGCAGAAGCCTTGAAAGAGATCCCAAAGGTTTTGTCTTCTGGAAGCTGCCTCCTGCGGACATATGCTGCTGCGCATGCAAGGATGATAAATACAGAGAGGCTTGCAAGAAGAGGTACTTCCTTGATCCCGAATGATGTATTATTAAGTACAAGTCCTATAAGCGGTACTATTGCAACGCTCATTCCAACAGAAAGTGCTGCTCTTTCAATTCCCTCAAGTCCGGTTTTTGTTGGAAATAGCAAGGCTACAAGGGCATACCCCGGTAGGAATAATACCAGTGGTAGGCCAAGGACTATGCGAATAAAACTCTCACTTAGTACAGGAATAAGTACGAAAATATCCGTGAGAACTACAAGGCCTACCACAAACAGCAGGTCAGATGGAAACTTCTGGTTCCCGGCCATATGACTCCTCATAAAACGGTTTTAATGTTTTTCTGGCTTTCCAGTTTTATCTTTCTTGATCAGGTTAATCTGCCTATTTCATTATCCCTCTCGAGGGGATTTTCAGAAAACCTTTTAGGCTGTTTTTTTCGGTCGGTCTTCTATAATCTTCTGCTGCGAAGAGTTAAGAACCGGAAGGTTGGGGATTGGCCCGAGTTTTAATTCAGGAACTTTCTTTTCTATTTAGTAAAGCTTCCGTTCCTGAATAGTTTCTCTTTTTTTCAATAATGATTTTAACTCGATCTACTCAAATACTTTTTTGTATAAAATATCTTCCCCTTTTCCTGTATGTTATTATAAAAATGTATTTCTTCTTTATGACCTTGCTGAGGAATTTTACGGTTCAGATTAAATCTGGTACTTTTTTGGGGGGGTTTCCTGAATAAGTCTATTCTTTTTTTATGCTACTGCGTATCGTAAAAAACTTCTTAATTTCCTTGTCTGTATAAATTTTTATTCCCATATTGATACTAAGTAAGATTTATATCGGAGCGCTTTAAGCTCCTTTTCTGGCTAACGGGATTTCTAATTAAGCTTATTTCTTTTTCGTTATCGGGGGGACTGCTTAATTATCTTTTGTGTCCCAATGTTTATATAGCTCATATCTTAAAACAAATACACGTCTTATTCCGAACTCTGACTTACTTGCAGGGCATCTTTCCTTTCCCTAAAAGGAGCACAATAATCCCCCAAATGATGCGCTGTAGATCTGGTTACAGACGATCCTTAGAAACCCTTTAAAG
>NZ_JJQY01000039.1:0-19376 GCF_000979295.1 Methanosarcina sp. 1.H.T.1A.1
GATTGATGCAGTGTATAAGTCAATGGCATTGATTTGATTTTGAGCGACATTGAGAATCATTGAAGAAAATATCGTTTTTTATCTTTCCAATATTTCTTATAATAATCTCGTTTTTATTAAATTATAAATACCTTCCAGTAAAAATAAAAACCTTTATATATTTCCCCTCAGTCATTATTTTCAAATTATTCTTCAATAAATGTTGGGAACAGAGGACTCAGTAGAAATTGCTTTTGAGCTTATACTAACGAAAAATTTATACTAAACCCTATGAGTTCGAAAGCATAGAAGACAAAGCATGGGTAGTTTACTTTGTCCATCTATCCAGATACATCTGAAAGTTAACTTACTGGTTTCTTAGAGGTGTGAGAAATTCAGAGAATTTGGCCTCATGAACTTGAGTACTTCGAGCATCCTGAACGGTTTACTTTCGACTACTTTAGAAATAAAAAACTTTCAGAAAAAACGCTAGCCAATGCTCTTGGGATCGCAGACGAGGAGCTTTTAAATTATTATGATAGCCGTTTCATTCCAGAAAACTGCAGGTTTTTCTTGCAAATGGATGTGAGAGAAGGAAACAATTATAGTCTTCTCGAAAATTTTGTGTTGAATGCCTCATTGGAGATACTTGGGAAAAGATTTCAGGGTAGAGATTTTTTTCACGATTATTTTATTTTCAGACGGGAAACAATCTATGCTCTACATCCTTTTCTGGAAGAGCAGAAGATAAATTTGCTGAAAAAAATTGCCATTGAAAGCGGTTTGAAGAATGAAAAGATAGATGAAGTATCCAGAATGTTCTGTACCGGGAGTTCTCTTTTTTCGCTGGAATTATACGTTCAACTAAATGAACTGAAAAAGTTTTATGAATTCTTTGATAAACTTTTGCAAAGCGATGAAAAACTTGCAAACATATTAGGGGAACCAAAAATCTTAATTGATCTGTGGGACCATCAAAAAGAGGCACTTCAGTTATGGTTTCAGAACGGAGGTAAAGGGATCGTCGAGATGGCCACAGCAACTGGAAAAACAATGGTTGGACTTGCAGCAATACAGGTATTGTATAAAAGCCGCAAAAAATTGAACGTGCTGGTACTTGCACATTCGAAGGCTATTTTAAGGCAATGGCGAAAAGAAGCCATTAGCAAATTAGGGCTTATAGCAGATCCGAACGATAACTACAATACATCTATAGGCTATGGGAATAAACTTCGGATTGAATTTAACACCATGCAGACAGTATACAAAAATCCAGGGGTATATGAAACAGACTATCTTATTGTCGACGAAGTCCATCATGGGGCAGGTAAAGAATTCCGAAATGCTCTCAATGTGCCCTGCAAGTGGAAGATGGGGCTTTCTGCAACCATAGAAGGGGGAGAACGCGAGAGTGTTCTTGACCAGTATCTTGGAAAAACGGTCTATGAATTTACTCTTGAGAAAGCCCGTGAAAAAGGAATTATTCCAGAATTTAAATTATATATCCATAAAAATTTTTTAGATGTAAGAGAAACCGTTGAGTTTTACCTAATTACTGAAAAAATAGTAAATCTGCTTAATTTTATAAATAGCACTCAAAAAGAAGAGATTAAACTAATTTCAAATGGAAAATTCAGTAGTTTTGAGAACCTTTCAGACTTTGTACACTTAATGGCCAATTCAAGATCAAAAAGCGATCAGATACCAGCTGAGTGGAATTCATTAAGTGCCCTTTTGTTTAGTAGAAGAGTCATTATCCACAGGTCATCTCCAAAAATTGAGAGCGCGATTAACCTTGCAAAAGTAGTGGCAAGAAACAAAAAATGCGTCATGTTCACCATGGATATAGAAACCTGTGAAAAAATCTATGATTCGTTATCTAGCTATGTCAATACCTATCACGTCCATTCAAACTTAAAAGAACACCAAAATAATGAAGAACTCGATAAATTTAAAAAATGCAGTAATGGTGTCCTTATAGCTCCGAAAATGCTGGATGAAGGTATCGATATCCCGGATGCAGAAATTGGAATAAACGTTTCCTCCTCCAAAACGAAGTTGCAATTAGTCCAGAGAATGGGCAGAATATTGAGAAAAAAACCTGGTAAAAAACCTGTTTTCCATCACTTTGTAGCACTGCCGCAGAGTTTTATTGATCCAGAGGACTCTTTCAACTATTTGAATGATCTGGCCTGGATACAGGATATTACTTTAAAAATGGGAATTACATCCGAAATCTACGATGCAGATACAATTGCTCCAGAAGACGTGAAAACAATACAGGAATTGGAGAAACGCTCTGAAGAAGTTGCATGCCGTTATCACGCAAAATATGATAAAATTACGTCCAACGAGTTTGGAACAATTAGAATCAAGAGTATTGTCGATTCTATAGAACAAGAAGCAAAAGTCAAGCTCATCAATTTGCTTGATAACTGGGATGGATCTATATCCGATGAACAGTGGATACAGATTTTGAGAGCTTCTTATGACGATGAATCTATGGTTAGTATTCCAAACCATCTTTGGCTTCTTATAATAGCCGAAAGAAAGCCCGAAAATATTGTCCACTTACTGCAAAAGTACAACAACTGAATAGTTTCCTTCAGGTTCTCGATAGTTTCTTCGATTTATTCACGAGCAGATCCCAAAATTCTAAATTACTTCTCTAAAATCTCTAATTTGGAATAATTAATCGAGTTTCTTATCAGGGAAAATAGTTCTGAAACTCTTATGGTTTGAGAATAAATTGTTTTTAGGATGAGCTCCACGACAGGGTTCCCACAGCTCTATAAAAATTCTTCCACCGGATGCCCCACTGAGAATTCCTCCTCCACATCATCCCCCACCATGAAACCTTTTACAAAAAACCTGAAACCTGCCGGGCGTTGAGAGGGGGAGGCCCCTGGCTTGAAAAAAATATTTAGCCAGCATCAGGGCTCGAGATTATAGAAGTAGATCTCTAACCAGGCAAAGACGCTTGATGAGCTAAATCGAAGAATTGCTCACCTGTGAAGCAGCTTTTCGTTTGCGGTCAGGACCTCAACTCCCATGTCGCTGAAGTCCTTGTCATGGGTTACAAAAACCATTCCCTTTGTGCGGCAGATTTCTGCAAAGATGAGGTCATTGAAGTCGTATTTTCCCTGTTCAAAGAAGTGCATGATTTCAGGCAGGTCTATGACTTTTAAGTCAGGGTCGCAGGCGAGGGTATTTCGGAGGATTTTTCGGACATTTGAAGCAATGTCTTCGGCAATGGGACGGAAGCTGAGCGAGTTTCTAAACTCCTTGAACCTCGAATAATCGGTCTGCTGTTTGAACTCGATTCTTGAGAAGGCATTGATAAATTCCGAGATTATCATGCAGTTTATATAGATCGTGCCGTTTGAATCCCGGATTTCTTTTAAAACTCTGGAATATCTGGCTGACTTCTGGTCAGGCCAGCCTATAGGGCCGTAAATATAGAGCCAGATGTTGGTGTCAAAGAAATAACTCTGTTCTGCAGGATAATCATAAGTCACTGTGGAATGGACAGGAGCCGGGCTGGGCTTTACAGGCAGGGCTTTTAAAGGGCGAAGCTTCACACTGCGCCTTAACGGATAAACTACTGCGCGGTGGACACTCTTATGCATCTTCACCTCCGATCACATCCCTGAGCGCCTTTCTGCAGGAATATGCATGTTCAAAATAGCTTTTTGCCCTTTCCATGACCCTCTTGAGGATAGCTTCATCTTCAGGGTCAAGATCCGTAAAAGAAAGGGTTTTTTCAATCAGCTCAGCCGGAAAAGTCCCGTAAAGCTGCCCCACAGCCGCATTCAGAAAGGCAGGCGTAAGTTCGTCAGTCTCTGCAAAAGAGAGCTCAACCTTCCGGTTTTTGCGAAAATCATCTGCAATCCTATCATGCACCTTCTGCCCATCACAGGCTGCAACACAGCAATTGCTTCCTGCAGTCTCAATAATTCTTACTTTCACCCTCTCTTCCGTAACCGTTCCCATAAAATCACTCCCGCATTGTGTATCAAAAGGCACAATTAGAAGCATAATTTTGAGCCGGGCACCTGGCGACAAAAATCTTCACCCCTTTTACCAGTTTCCCTTCAAAAAGTTTTACAATTATTCTTTCCTTCAATACCTTTTACCAGTTTCCCTTCAATACCTTTTACCATTTTCCCTTCAAAAAGTTTTACAATTTTTCTTTCCTTCAATACCTTTTACCAATTATTCTTTACACTTTTTCCTGTTACTCTTCATAACTTTGTCTGTTTACCTTTCAGTTGACCAAAAAATCTTGCTGCCAATAACTCTTCAATCAGCTTTTTTCTTGAAAAAAAGCCATCCTTTGTCCTCTTTTCCGTACTTTGTCCTTATCAGTACATAATCCCCTTCGAGCTCTTCCCCATGAAGCGTTACAACAATTTCTTTCTCGTTACGCTTCAGAAGCTCAAAAGTACCCTTATCCCAGATCTCAACCTTGCCGGCTCCGTACTCTCCTTCAGGGATTTCTCCCTCAAAATCGGCGTATTCGAGCGGATGGTCTTCAGTCTGGATAGCAAGTCTTTTGGTACCGGCATTTTTAGGCGGCTCCTTGGGGACTG
Source organism: Methanosarcina sp. 1.H.T.1A.1 (assembly GCF_000979295.1). Lineage (NCBI taxonomy): Archaea > Methanobacteriati > Methanobacteriota > Methanomicrobia > Methanosarcinales > Methanosarcinaceae > Methanosarcina > Methanosarcina sp. 1.H.T.1A.1. The sequence continues at coordinate 4,572 of NZ_JJQY01000039.1, forward strand.
CCCAGCTTTTCAAGACCCCATCCATCTCCAGGCGAAAATCATAATGAAGGTTGGTTGCATCATGGCGCTGGACCACAAAAACAGGTTTATCGAAACTTTTTTCTAAACCATTAGCTGGAGGTTCGGAGGTCTTTTCAAAATCTCTCTTCTTCGCATATTCCTCAAGCATGGAAGATCAATAGAAAATATGGTGTTGAGGAGTATAAAGGATTATGCGGTAAACTACTCCTAGCTAAAGCATCGGAGCTTTCTGCCTTATGACCCGTAAAGCTTGAAAAAGAGGCTTATGAAGAAGATCACTGATAATTTGAAAAAGAGGCTTATGAAGAAAATCACTGAAAATCGATGAAGAAAATTCATAAAAAGTTAAAAAAAGAAGGCGCGAACTATTCTTCGTTCATTTTCTGGCAAGCGCATAGTCTACGTAGACTTGCAAAAACTCCTCATCAGTCTGCAGGAGTACGGTCTCAAACATGGCTACATGGATCTTTTCTTCCCTGGCGATGTCAAGGAGAATTGTACGGATCTCCTCGTTTTTTGTCAGGTTTGCCATCTGTTCGTAGATATTGATAGCATCCAGTTCTGCGATCATTGCGGCTCTCAGGATTTCCTTATCAATGTCTTTCTGGCTGGTATTTTCTAGATCTGCAAGTGTTTCCGAAAGCAGGATTTTACCCCCTGTAAGTATGCCCTGTAAGATATGGAAAGGCAAACTTAATGTTTCTTTCTATTGGGAACCACTCATTAGAAACAGGCCCTTATTGAGTGTTAAATAATAAGAAGAAAGACGGCAACAGTATCGACAAATTAACTTATTTCCACCCCTACACAGAGAAAAAATATTTTTTAAAGAATAAAATTTATAACAATAAAGCATTTCGATTTTTTTTAAAAATTTTATTTTTACTTTCAATAAATATTTATACGTCCGCAAACTTATTTACTTTGAACAAAAGAGAAAATACCCAGCCTTTAGAATCTAATTTTAAGATAAACATTCATTTTAAGGGGATATTACCTACGCAAATAACGTGAGTAGTTCAGTAATAAATATACTAAGTTAGGAACGAACTTACATCTAAATTTCATAAATTAACCCCCTGGAATTTTATTAAAGAGGGATTTACTGAAGAATATTAATTACACTGATGATCGTTGAATATCCGCTTACGATTTGTATATAGTCCGGAGATTTGAATCCAGAAAAATCCCCGCGTACCAGTTACTCTGTACTATCTTAGTCAGTTAACCAAAAATCGATCCTACCCGAGGCCGAGAATTCTTGAAGAAAATAAATTCCTTCCTGCTTGCACTTACTATCTTATTTTCGTTTTTATCTGGCAGCCCGAACTTTGCTGCCGGAAGTGCCGAAAACTTCGAGCTGCCCCTGAAAAATACATCCCTTTCAGAACCTGCGATTGAAATGGCTCCTTTGAACCCCGAGTTTCTGGAGCCCGGGCAGTCAGATCCGGTTGAACCCATCTCGTCTTCTGATTACGGGCATATTTCAGGTCCTGGATATAGGCCCTCTCCGGTAAACCTATCAGGACTCTCAAGGCCTGCAGAAAAGCGTTTGCTTAGAGTATCAGGTCCGGAACTCCCTGCAACCTATGACCTGCGCGAGGAAGGACAGGTCACCTCTGTGAAGAACCAGGGAAATACCGGAAGCTGCTGGGCTTTTTCGAGCCTTGCATCCCTTGAATCTTACATCCTGGGGACAGAAGGAAAAAGTCGAGACTTTTCCGAAAATAACATGAAAAACCTTGTTACAAAATATTATTCCGACGGTTTTGACCTTACTTCCGATGACGGTGGAAATGCATTAATATCTATGGCATATCTTGCCCGCTGGACCGGGCCCGTAAACGAATCCGCAGACCCTTTTAATGAAATTTCGACCTACTCTCCGACAGGACTTACCGTGCAAAAACATATCCAGGAAGTGCTTTTACTTCCCGATAGAAATGAGCCTCTGGACAATGAGTGGATCAAAAAGGCACTTATGGATTACGGGGCCGTGTACTCCACAATGTACTGGAGCTCGCCCTATTACCAGGAAAATAACCGCGCCTATCGATACACAGGCTCAGGTGAGATCAACCATGCAATAACTATCGTAGGCTGGAACGATTCTTTTGACAGGAATATGTTCAAACAGGTCCCTCCTGGGGATGGAGCTTTTATTATAAAGAACAGCTGGGGAGAAACCTTTGGGGAAGAAGGATACTTCTATATTTCCTATTATGACACCAGGCTCGGATACAACGAAAACGCAGTGTTTACAGCTGCAGAAAAGGACAACTTTGACTGCATTTACCAGTATGACCCACTCGGATGGATAAACTCACTGGGGTATCCTGAATATTCAACTGCCTGGGGGGGCAATGTATTTTCTTCGGGAGGGGACGAAAAACTGGAGGCTATAGGATTCTATACTAAGGATCTTGATACGGCTTATGAGATATACGTTTATAAAAACCCGACAACTGGCCCCATTAATCCGGAAAAGAATTTTGTTGTAAAAGAAAACGGTGTATGCCCGATGCCTGGATATCATACCCACCTGCTGAATTCGCCAGTAAGCCTGACTTCCGGGGAAAAATTTTCAGTGGTTATAAAGTTCAGCAATCCTTCCGATCCATACCTTCTTGCAATTGAGATACCTCTTGACAGTTACAGCAGTAAAGCACAGGCAAACCCCGGAGAAAGCTATATAAGTCAGGATGGAAACAGCTGGCAAGACCTAATATCAATATCTAAATTTTCAGAAACAAACCTTTGCATAAAAGCTTTCACAACTGTTGACGCGCTCCCAGAAGCCGAATTCTCTTCAAATGTCACCAGCTGGGTTTCTCCTCTCACAGTCCAGTTCACTGACCTCTCGAAAAATGCCTTTTCCTGGGAATGGGACTTTAACGGGGACGGAATTATGGACTCAACAGCCCGTAACCCGGTCTACACCTATACCTCATACGGAAATTATACTGTATCTCTGAATGTCAGCAACAGGAAAGGGCTCGACTCTGAGACAAAGAGCAATTACATAACAATGACTCCACTCTCAATTATCTCTGCAAACCCCGGGGGAAATATCACGACCTATGAAGGAGATCAGCAAGAGTTCAGTATCAGCACAAACCATAACAGTACTGTAAACTGGTACCTTAACGGAGTGGTAAAGCATTCTGAATCCGGTGTTAAAAGCAGTTCCTATTCCAACAGTGCTCCCTCGCCCGGAACTTATACTGTTACCGCCCGCGCTGTAACAGGAAGCGAAACGGTTGTAAGCACCTGGAACTGGACAGTCCGCGACTGGAACCCCTGGGACAATTCGACCTCTCAGGAAGGAACAAAAATAAGCACAGGAGAGCTTCAGGAAGCGATACATATCTATAAGAACAGTCTTCCGATCCCTGATACCGGAGCAGAACTCACGGGCGACAGGCTCATGGAACTTATAAGGCTCTGGCGCGAAGGGCCTGCAAATTGAAAAAGCAGTTTAACAACAGCCGGGAAACAGAATCCAGGTTTCCCGTTTATTTTATTAATTTTCTTTTTTAATTTTCTTTTTTAATTTTCTTTTTTAATTTTCTTTTTTAATTTTCGTTCTTAATTTTCGTTCTTAATTTTCGTTCTTAATTTATACTTCTCTCTTATTTTCTTTTTCCAGAGTCTGTTCGACTCCTTCCCCTATTTTAACATTCATAAGAAAATCGTCAACGGTTGCAAGAAGAGAACCAATTTTTTCAGAATGGAACCGCACAGCAACCCTCTCATCGCTGATTTCGCTTTCCATACTTCTCAGGTTGTCCGGGGCAAGAGCTTTCAGAATTCTGGCTGCTGACTTTCTTGACTTCGGGTCAGGGAACTCAATTGTACCTGTGATTTTCATAAATATGCCTCATGCGTTTTTTATGTTAATCCCGTGCTTTCTTTTCTTTTTGCTTTGATTTTGCTGCTTAGCTTTCTGCCGCATCATTTTCCGGCTTAATTTCCTTGCTTTAAATTTCCTTTACTTTGCTTTCCCACCGGCGTTTTTCCTGAGCTGGTCTCCTATGATCCGGTCTGCGATGCTCAGGAACTCCTCCGTACTTCCGAGAGGAATTGAGGCTCCGGATGCGACACTATGCCCGCCTCCGCTTCCGCCGACTGCGCCTGCTGCTTCCCTGAGGGCAAAGGCAAGGTCAAGGCCTTTTGATACAAGTTCGCGGGTACCCCTGGCAGAAACCTTCTGGATTCCCTCGGACTCATTTAAACAGATGAACGGGAGTTCGGGGTGGAGGTATCTGACTACGGTTGTGGCAAGACTTCCTGTGGAAAGGGCATCAACCGTGTTGATGTACCAGATATTCTCCCCTTTGCGAATTTTTTCCACATTTTTCCGGATATCCAGGGCAAGGTTCTTTTCATGCTCCTTTGTAAGGGAGAGGGCTTCATTGACAATAGTTGAGTCTTTCAGGCAGAGAGCCAGGGCAAGCCCGTAAACCTTCTGCTTCCCGCAGGTATTGAGAATAGAGATGAAATCATAGACATTATGCACCAGCTCCCGGTTCAGCAGGAGGATATCTCCTATGACGGCTTCAATTGCCTCGGGGCTTGCCTGTCTGACAAGTTTCAGGGCAATGGCGCTGGCAAGTTTTGATATATCTTCCGCAGACAGGTTTTCAATGTTTCCGGAGAGCCCAAGCTGGTTTAAGAATTCCGCTGCTTTCTCAGGGTAGCCGGTTATATCCAGGAAAGGTTCTGTGCTGTATGCGAGCACCTCCGCAAGGTTTCCATCCCCTACCTTCAGCCCTTTCCTGATAGATACAACTCCTGCTTTCAAGGCTTCTTCCAGAATAAAGGCATTGGCAGTCTGGAAAAGCTGCCTGTCTCCGACTGCACCTGCAATTGCCAGCCCTGCAAGGTCGAGATTTCCTGTCCCAAGTTCCCTGGCTACAAGATAGCAGGTGCCTGAAGCCGAGATATCCGTTGCCCCGTCGATTCCTACCATATGGGCGTTTACCACGGCTTTTGCAGGGGACTGCCCTACTGGCTGGTGATGGTCAAGCACCACTACATCAGCCGCCACCTTACCTATAAGTTCAGGTTGTCCGCTGCCCATATCACAGAAAATGACAAGTTCTCCCTGAGAGATACTACTGTTCACTTCTTCGATCACAGACTCATCCAGTTTTCCTGCTATTGAAAGCTGGAAACGGATGCCTGCCCGCAGCAGGGCCTGGGCCATGATCCCGGCTGAAGTCAGCCCGTCAGCATCATTATGTGAAACTACGCGCACAAAGCTATGCTTCCGGATTTTATCGGCTGCATTTTTTGCAAGGTTTATCAGTTTTTCAAGCTCGCTCAAAACCCATCACTCATAAAATTTAATATCAAAGTGAGATGGCCGGTACAGAGACCGATATATTTTAGAGATAGATATATTTCAGAGATAAATACTTAGTTGCCAGCTCACGAAAGATGCCAATCTATACTGGCTTGATAATATAAAACACAATTCCCCAAAACTGTACAGGGAATAGATCCTGATCAAAGAATAAAGAATAAAGAATAAAGAATAAAGAATAAAGAATAAAGAATAAGGAAAAGAAAAACAGTAAAAGCAAAAAGAACAGATCTGACAGACAAATGAAAAAACCCTTATATCCGTAACTAAAGCGGATTTTTTCCCGGGACCCGGACATACAAAATATCTCCGGGGGTCAACTTAATAAATAAGAACGTATATAGCTAAAAGAGTAGCAGGACACCCTGCCAGCCTCGTACATCAGTAGTGTAGCGGTCATCACCGGGCGTTGCCAACGCTCGAACTCGGGTTCGAATCCCGACTGGTGTATATTTTTATAATTAATTAAGATATGTCTGCCTTCATGAGTCATTCTTATCCCTTTTTCGTTCCTTTTTTCTCTTTTTGCTGATTTTTGGTGTTTCCAGATTAATCGGTTGATATTACTCAGAATATCCGAAGCTATCCGAAACTGGAATCTTTTGTTTTTCTCTCCTATTCCTTGCAGGGCTGAAGCCGTCTCGTTTGCCCGCAAGAAAAAATAACAGGCAAATTCCTGATGGTGTTAAGAGAAAACGAGAATTATAGAAATGCCCGCCTAACCCGAAAAATACTTTCCTTATACCCTGAAACCTCAGTTTGACAGTACCCACTAATTGGTACTGAATATTTCCCTTCTTTTTTGGTCCGACTGGACTTGACAGGTTCTATATATTTATAAAAATTTATTATATATTCTGTGTAATCCCATTCTTTTTTGCTACAATCAAGCTATTGATTTGGTCAAAATTCGCAAAAATATAGTTTTTGATCCCATTTTTCTTGAAGTTGATTGTAAGAGTCAAATTCAACAGGCTTTTTTTGATGAATTTTGTAGACCTGTGTTTAAGGCCCTCAAATTCATATCGCATCAGTGATATGAACAACTGAGCAATAAATCCCAGGATAATAGCTCCATAAATGCTATCATCTGACCACACTCTTAACGGCTTAATGTTGATTTCGTTTTTTAACGAGTGGAATATTTTTTCAATAGAATCCTTTTTTCTGTACGTCATCAATGCATCTTCAAGTGTCAAATCCCTGTTTGATTTCAGACAGAAAAATCCTTCTCTTCCATTAATCAGTGAAGCTTTTAGGAGTTCTATAGCTTCCTCGTCACTAAGCTCTTCAAGCTTAGTCCTAAAAGAGTAATCAATCTCAATCAACTCATTATTTATTCTGAACTTCTTAGGAAGCTTTTTGTTGTTTACGATGGCCTTCTGAATCTCTTTTGCTTCCTTTAATTTCCTCATAACAGCTCTTGCTTTTGCTTCTAACTGTCTTTTCTGTAAAGATTCAGAGAAATATAAATATTTAATTCTACTTGGCTTGACGATTTTTATCCCATATATACCTTTTTTGGAATCTATCAGTTCGGCTTTTTCCAGATCAAATTTCTCTATTATTTTGTCGTCACTTGTATTCAGTTTCATGGAGGTAAGATACTCCATCTCGTCTTTCTGTATAATCTTGATATTCTCTGTGGTATTAGCGCCTTTATCAAAAACAATAAGAGAACCTTCTTTAAGTCTACTTTTCACCTGGTTATAAGTATGAGAAAAGTGCTCCAAATCAAGAACATTTCCTCTATTCACTGTAACTCCAATAGGTATGTTGAGGGGGTCAGCAAGTTCGCTAATTCCAACTGTTATCTGTAGCTTATCAGGTCTGTGATCTCTGCTATATCCGTATTTGCCAAGTTTGGATTTAGTCCCGTAAAGAACTATACTTGTCCAATCAAGGTTTAGATTCGTTTGTTCAAAATCATAAACATAAAACAGATTGCTCAGAATGTCAGAGAGGATTTCCTCTCTGTTACGTCCAAGGATCTCAAGAGCCCTGCAAAGGGCTCTTTCATGAAAACTTTCAAGGTTTAAGATCTCTAGAACTTCTTTCTGGTTTAACCAATTACCTGCTTCTTTGATACTAAAATTCTCGGTGAGCTTATAGCTTACCAATCCTATCAAAGAGTGATTCAGAAGTAATGAAAAAATACTGGCAATTGAAGGAGTCATATCATCAGTCTAAAAAGTATGCATCATTCTAAAAAGAATGTATCCTTGTAAAAAGTATATGCTCACAGATTTAAATGTGAAGAAACATAATTTAACAAAAGATATTTTTATGCTACATGGGGGAATTTAAAATGAAGTATACCTTTCAGGACTCTACGGAACTTCCTGTTCAGAGGGATTTTATCCAGGATCTGCAGGACTTCATAAGGATTTCAAAAGAAGCAATACCTCTCGAAAAATCAATTATGGGGATAAAGCAGGGGAATAAGGAAGAGAAAGCAATCTCTCAGAGAAGACTCGAGGAGATAGATAAGTTCCAGAAAGACTTCATTGATTATATGGAAGAACGTGTGCAGGGAGTAGAGTCAGAGGAGATTCTTGAAATTAAAGCAAGAACAATTGAGACCTCTTCAACTGTATCCATGTTAAAAAAGAATGAAAGGCTTGAAGACATTGATAGGCTAAACAGGCAGGCACTTATGGAAGTGCAGCAGCTTGAAACCAGGATACTCGCAACCCTCAGCCCTTTTTTTGAAACAAGCATATATGGGGCCGAAAATGCCTATTATGCTTCAGCTGAAGACAAAGAACTGAAAGGAAGGCAGGTAAGTTCAGTTAACGGCGTACAGTACGAGTTTGAACTGAACTTTGCGCACGGTGCACTAAAAGTTGAGGACCTTCGGGAACTCACTCTGCCTGTATGGGCAAAGAGTGGGATTCTGTCCAGGGAAGAAAAAGTAAAGAAGATGGATATATCCGATTTCCATATTACGAATATCGAGTACGAAGGAAACAGCGTCAAAACAGTGCTTCAAGACAAGGATGCAGAGCACATATTCACACTCTCTGCAGATGACAGGACTTTACGGATCCTGTATGGGGACCATGATATAACAGGAGACGAAAAACTGGCTCCCCTTATAGACAGGGAAGCTCTCTATATGTTCATGGTAAAGCTCAAAGAGTTCTTCACGAAATCCGTCAAGTCCAGAAGGCTCAGGCAGGTCCTGCTGGACGGCAAAAACGCTGTTGAAGAGAACATTGTGTTTGATTGCCTGAAGCTTATAGCCGGTATATATGGGAAGCTCGTAAGGGAATGCATTGAAAGGGGGTACACTAAAGGGGAAGTTACAATTAAAATGGAGGAGCCTGGAAGCGTCCGGACCGAAAAATACGTTTCGAAATCTGAAGCTTCAAGCGAACTCTCAGCCATAGGAACCGAGGGCCTGGAGCTTGCCCGAATCCTGGGAGTCGCCGAAGCCTGAGAAAAATTAAGCAAGCTAAGGAGACACCCGGCTGGTGCATAAGGAGAGAGAGCTTGCGTTCTGGAGTGTTCCTGTATCTGAGATGTTGCAGGAACTACAGACAGAAACTTTTCCTTTTTGCGAAAAGCCCTTTCTCCTGCACGACCCAACGGATACAGTAATTATCATATCTATGATCCTTATCATCAGTGTTCCAGGGGTCTTGCAGGAAAAAATCATGCTTCTTCGAATGGTTCTTCCTTATATCCTTCCAGATTTTTGTAGTCGTCCAGATTTTTAAATTCTTCATAATCTTTTCCATCAGGCAGAAAAGGTGTGAAAAGGATAACTGAAAAAAGGAGTAAAAATGTCCCAAGCATTCTTGACTGCGCCTCAAAAGTAGCATAAAACATGAAAATTCCAATCATGACCCATACAATAAAGCTCAACTGAAAAGCAATCTTTACTCTATATAAATTTTCTGCGCTCTCGCTCAAGCAACTCCCCCTTAAATATCCCATTTAAAATGATTCGGGATTGAATAAATAGCTGTTTATTTGAAAGATTCGGACCTTTAAGATCCGGAAATCGGAGATGTTGTCAGGCTGAAAAAGGATTTTCCTGAATAAAATTTTCCGATTTCAGGACGCAGATGTGTAAAAAATACCAGAAATAGTGGAATGCCGAAAAAATAAAGAAAAAGAAGAAAGAAATCAGATTTAGAGTCTCAGATTTGGAGTCTCAGATTCAGAGCATCAGATTTCAGGCATTAGATTCAGAGCATCTGATTAAGAATCTCAGATTCAGAGCATCTGATTAAGAATCTCAGATTCAGAGTACTTTAGAGTATCAAATTTCGATGAAACTGATAATCTTTTCTCCCTCATTTACTCTCCTGAGAAAATCCTCTCTGTCAATATAAGGAATTCCGGCAGCTATAGAATCAGCCGCTTTTCTGCCGATGCCCGGAATTTCCCGGATAAGGGCAGGAGATGCGGTGTTTATATGCAGGGGATAGGGAATCCCGGTAATCGAACGCATTCCGTGTCCTGTGACAGTAATATCCGTGAATTTTCGCAGAGGAAGGAGGGCAGGAACTCCCACAAGTAGAGGATAAGAGCCAAGCTGCCTCCCGAAAGTGACCCCTCTGTCATGCACCTCGCACATTACATCTCTCAGTACCGTTCCTTCCGGCACGACCCGCCGGAGCATTGGAAGGTCGATGTTCTTCCTGACCTGTTCCTTATAGTCGAGAAAGAGTTTCTTGTGCTTCCTGGTTGCTTCGTCCCTTCCGTACATTGGAGTTCCGGGAAATGCCATAACCTGCCGGATATTAATCCTTCGGAGAAGCAGCCCTGAATCAAACACCTGCTGAAGGAAATCATAATTCAGCTGGAACGTTTTTTTCGTCTCACCCATCAGCCCGTGTACAAAATTAATGCCAGGAAGAATTTCCGGAAGCCCATTTGCCCCGCGCACGGCCCCAAGCCTGTTTACCAGTTTGATCGCCTCAAAAACTTCTTCGGAAGTCGCCTTGAGGGAATTTGCTGCAATCACCACGGGGTCAGCAGTCTCCATCCCAAAGGCTGCTACATCTCCGGGGGTGTGATATTTGATAATCGTCTTCAGAATCTGCTCTGACTCTTCGGGGTATGCTGCAAGGGTTATCGGGTTTGCGTTGTCCATATGAAGCACGGAAAGCTCAGGTGCGGAATTCCGGATTCCACGGTAAAGCCTTTCAAGAACCTCGGGAACGGGTTTAGGGACAGGTCCTCCGACATCGGTCCCGTGGTAAGAAAAAAGGTCAGGCTGCCTTCCTATTCTGAAATAGCGGGCTCCATGGGAATAAAGTGCAGAAACTTCGGAGACAACATCCTCTACAGGCCTGTAATCCGAAGCCCCATAAAATGGCTCGGTGCAGAAAGAACAGTGGATCTGCCTGCCGCAGCCCCTGTAGGTTTCAAGCTCGCACATACAGTAAGGGTAGTCCGGGTGCTGCCGGATCAAAAAAGCTCCTTTCGACCCCCAGCGCCCTATCTCGGCTGTTGTCCTGAAACGGTGGTCAATGGATTCCGGGGCTTTCAGCTTTGCAGGAAAGCTTCCGTTGCTTCCACTGCATCCGTTCCCGCCAGCCCCTCCCTCAAAGAGATCGTAAATAAAAGCCTCGACATCCATTTTTGCAAGCACGGCTTCTCCCAGGCTTATCCCGCTTTCCGTCCCCTTTGCAGCCCTTCCGCCTTCACTGCTGAAACCGAGCCTGATAGGGCCACCTATGACCTTTACCCCGCTCGCAGCCCGAAAGATAGTTTCGATCTCTCCAGGCGTGATAGGGGATGCCCGAAGATATTTTCCAGGCACGGTCATGCCTGCAATAATGACCAGAAGGTCTGCCTTGCCTATAAGCTCGCCAGCCCCGGGCGGGTTTTCCCTCAGGGTATCGATGGTCAGGTAGTGAATGTCGTTTTCGGAAAGCCCGCGCTCTCTAAGAGCTCCTGCTATATACCGTGCGTAAGGGGAAAAGTATGGAGGAACCCCGAGGCAGGCGGGCTCGTCCACATAACCGTCTATGATGAGTGCTTTCATATCAGTTCTCGTTTCCTTTGTTTGATAATTGAAGTTGGAAGCATATGAAGTTGGAAGCATATACAGTGCAATCGGATATTAGATACAGGCGATTGGTAGATGCAACAGAGTTATAGAAACATAGTGTAAGGTAACTGTAATATAGAGCAGATTAAGGGTAGATTAAGAACGGATTATAAAATAGACATTAGAAATGATATAAAAAACACTGCTGCAGAAAAACACCGTACACAGAAGAGAAGAAAAACAATTATAAAATAGTTTTAGGGCCGGGACCGAGAATCGAACTCGGATCGTAGCCTCCACAGGGCCACAGGATAACCTCTACCCTACCCCGGCCACAGGGTCTGGTACTTCAGGTTTGAAGCAACCTATAGAAGGAGTTTATTTATATAAAGTTTTTGCCGGAAAAAGCAGGAGACTTTTCCAAGAAGAAGGAAGTTTTCTGTTTTCCGGCATTCTGAACAGGTAAAACCCCGATTTTTGGAGGGTTTTGGCTTGCTTCAGGCAAATATCAGATCATTTTAAGCCTATCAAGGGCAAGTTTTGCAGCCTTTTCGCCGGAAAGGAGCATGCCTCCGAAGACAGGGCCCATTCTCGGGGCACGGGTTGCGGCATTTGCGGCCATGCCCGCGACAATCAGCCCGGGATAGATCTCCTGGGTTGCGTCCACAGCCAGGCGCTCGCCGACCTCAGACCACATTGGCTTTTCCCCGAGCATCCCGAGTTCTCCGATCTTTGCGTTAGGGATTTTCCTGAGAATCGTGTTGCAGACAACTGCATCATGCCCGGTCCCGTCGATCACGAGTTTTGTGCGGATCATGAGGGGGTCCACGTGCAGGCGCTGTGTTGTGACAGGGCCCCAGTTGATGACAATTCCAGTAACCCTGTCGTTCTCCCGGATCATGACGTCCTCAAAGCTCACAAGGTTAAAGACCTCAGCTCCTGCCGAAGTCGCTCCTGCAATCAGCTTCCCGACGGATTCTACGGAATTTGCCACATAATACCCGGGCTGGTACTCCTTATACCTGATTCCGAAGTCGTCCAGGACGTGGCAGGCTTCTTCCTGCACAACTATGCGCGGGAACATCATGCCACCGGCCCACATGCCGCCCCCGAGAGACAGCTTCTGCTCATAAATGGCAACCTTTGCCCCGGCTTCAGCCAGGTACTTTGCAGCCACCAGGTTTGCAGGTCCCCCTCCTATAAGTGCTACATCGATGTCAGTGTAGTCAAGGAAGGTTTTAGAATACTCTTCAAAAATTGCCCGTGTGATTATGACTTCGTCGAGTTCCATTTTAATCTCTCATTAAGTTGTAGGATTGAAGGTCCGGGGAAAACAACCCGGTATTTTAAGAAGTAAATCAGGGAATTGTTAACCCTGATCGTAAGCACTGAAATTCACATTTTGATAATGGGCATTCCTTTTAAAGTTGTTGGAATCTGATAGGGAGGATGGGGAGGATGGGGAAGAAAAGTAATAGTCCTGAAGCGGCTTCACATGTGGCAATATCAGAGCTTTAAAAAATTACCAACCACGAAATTTCAATTTTGGGAGTATTTTTAGGAGCGTGCGAAGATTTCGGTTTTCGCGACAAGAAGGTTTGAGGGACTGAAAAAAATGGATCCCGGATTTTCAGATCAATTGAACTTCAAGCAGAGGGTAGGTTTTTCGGCTTTGATCTTTGCTCATTGCCGGGGTTCCAGTTTCATAGTTCGGATACCATGCCCACCCACGCTCGAAGAAGGAGAGCGGTTTGCCCTTAAATTTAATGAATGAAATAGAGTCGACACCTTTTTTCTGGCATTTACGTCTTTTATACAATTTTTTAATATTACCGGGCAAAAAGGACCAACCTCGCTTCGCTCGGAACAATAATAACTGGGATACGATTCCAGTTACTTTGGATAATTAATAAAAAATAGATCAAACTCGAACAGACCGTGGACAGGGGTTAAGCAGGTTCGGATGAAAGAGGGCAGGTTGAATACTCCATTCCGATTAGCCCAGAACTTACTCAAAATAATTAAATACAATTGACACCGTATATTGTATACATTACACAAAAACAATAGAGGTATAACTTTTTTGCTTGTACATTTATTGTTGACAGTAGATAATTGGGGCAAACTTATGAATATAAGTAATTCAGAGACATTAACGGTAAGGACAGTTACCCGGAATGAAAGCAAGAAAACGGCTGGAGTCGATGGTGAGATATGGTCTACAGCACAAACCAAAATAAGAAGCTCACATGATGCTTGTGAACAGATGTTTACCTGTCTCTGCAATAAACACTCTGCACAATGGATCCTGAAAGGGAACATCAAAGGTTGTTTCGACAAAATCAACCATCAATGGCTAATAAACAATATTTTGAGAGAAAGATCTGTTAGGAATCAATTTCTTAAGGCAGCTTTTGTTTCTAAATATCATCTGAACCCAAAAGAAATTGGAACTCTGCGAGAAGGAATCATATCGCCCATTATGATGAATATAACTTTAGACAGCATCGAACACTTGTTGTTTACCAAATACAGTACAGGTAAAAGTGAGAAAGACAACTCTATAGTGAGATGTCAAAACGAGGTAAACTTTGTCAGATACGCTGATGATTTTGTGGTCACTGCCAGCTCTGAAGAATTAGTCAGAGAAATTAAGGAACTGATCAGCGCCTTTCTTAAAAAAAGAAGTCTGGAATTATCGGAAGAAAAGACTCTTATTACTCATATTGATTATGGTTTTGACTTCCTTGGATGGAATTTCAGAAAACATGAAGGGAAACTTCAAATCAAAATTGCACGGGAACATCCTGCAGAAAGCTGTAGGGTATTTGACTGAAATAAAAGACCAGTTTCCTGCAAAGAGAGTTGAACCCGCCAATAAACTAGTACATCCTCATATTTAGATAAATAAAACTGTGGGGCGGATGAAGAGTTTACTTTTTATCGATGCGGGAATGTTTATTCTTGCAGCTGTCACAGCATTCCTGAAGGGAGACCTTGCTTTTGGGACCGGGTAAGGGCAAATTATGATACTGAAGATGAAGAGCGCAAGGAGAAAAATAGATTGTCAAAAAATTTATTTTTTGTAGGCTCTTTCAATATCGCCATATCAATACTTACTTATGAATTCACACTACAGTGACTTACCATCATGAATTGAATACCTCAACACCCCATAAAAAATAGAGAAGAGACCCCATAAATCTTCGAGCCTCTATCTACTGAATTCCCTTTTAAATTAAACTTTACTGCTCAGCCTGTCCTCCATTTGTAAAGAACATTTTGTCCCCTTCGTTTCCAGGATACAGGACAAGCTGTCCATTCTCCAGAGCTACTGACCCCACACTGGGTAAAAGCGACAGATATTCACCTGTCTCTTATACACATCTGACGCTGCCGACGAATA
>NZ_JJQY01000009.1:0-19018 GCF_000979295.1 Methanosarcina sp. 1.H.T.1A.1
CTCCTGTACCCTTTCCGAACACAGAAGATAAGCCTGCCCACGTTCCTTACTGTACTGAAGTGTGCGAGCCTTCGGGAACTCTGGATCGTTGCCAAATTCACCCTATACTACTTCAAATCTATTGTTTTTGCTTCTTTGAAATTGCTTTTTTAATGGTTTAATTATGATTCTTGAACCTTGTTTCTTATGTGAATATCGATCAGAAACATCTATTTCCCTGATCTGAGTTTGGGGAGAAGGAGATCGCGAGTCTTGAGTAGATTCTGGTTTTTAATCGTTAGAAATCTCAAGAATTTGAAATATAGGTTGAATGATCTCTTCAAGATCTCTTCAAGTTTTGATCTGAGATTGGGAGCCGGACCAATCATTTTTACATCGTACATATCTTTTTTATTCATTTGAATATCTTTTTTATTCATTCCCCAATTCTTTTTGTATATCAGAATAGCCTTTTTAGGGCATTTAAATTCAAAATAGCACTGCCTTTGAATTCAATTTTCATATGTTTTTGGAAAAGGCCGTCTGCTTCGAGCCGTGAAAGTGCAGCTACCTGAAAAATAGACCATAAACGGTTAGTGGGGGTAACTTAATGATGGGATTACGGTTAAATATTTACCTCCAGGCCCCGCACAAAAAGTTTGCGCACAGTCTTCCTGAATAAAGTTACTTCTTTTCTTCCTCTTTGCCGGAAACACTGTTGTTATGGTTATTAACATGGAGTTGCCAGTAGCGGTCGTAGAGGGTAATGTTCAGGGTCAGGAGCAGGATGAAGAAGAGCGTACTTTCTAGGTTAATCGAGCCGTTGTACCTGGGCAGGAGATAGTTAATAAGCAGGACAATGCCCATATTTACTGCAGACATCACGATAAATTCCCTTATGATCGAACGCCAGTGCCTTCCGTGACGGGTCAGCCAGTGGCTCAGTGCTGTGTTTATCACGACAAAAACAGCTACGATGATAGCTATCTGTAGGTTGTTTGCCCGTACTTCCGGAAGTATCTGGGCGAAGATGATGGTCAGGAGAGATATCAGTACGATCTTCTCGATCACCTGTTTATTAATGAGGCGTTCCTGCTGTTCCTTTGCTGTTTCTGCTCCGGAGGGGACAACCGCCGGGGCGGCTGCAATCGGGGCGGCTGCAATCGGAGCAGCAGCTATTTCCAGACCCGGGCGGGTGGGGGGCAGGTCTCGGAGCAGCCACCAGGCCATGCCGAGCAGGAAAGCTGCATAGGCAATCAGGATAAGAGCATTAGAGGGATTGGCTTTTATCCAGTCGGTGGTGTCCAGCTGGGCGACGTGTATCCAGTATTCCTGAGGTATTTTGACGAAGATCCAGATAAGGGCTGCTGCGGTTATCAATTTGCTTTTTGTCAGTACTTTCGGGTCCCATTTAAGGCGGACTGCTTCGTAGAAGATGAAGAAGTACTCGAATGTGTTGGGAAAAATTAGCAGCAGAGGGCGCAGATGTACGAGTTCGAAGATCGCAACGCCGACAAGTCGGTAGTAGAAGAGGAAGCGGTCCAGCTTGAAAGCGTAGAGGTTCGACCAGTTACGGAGGGTCGACAGGTATGTAATAGTCAGGTAATAAATGTCAAGGGCTTTATCATAGCCCTGGTAACCTTCAAGGGGTAGGTTAGTAAACAGCTGGAAGATCGTTTGGTCCACCCCGTCGAGAATTAGGCAGGCAAGCACGCCGGGGAGGGGGTAGCGAGGAATAGAAAGCGGTATTAAGAAGCGGGCCATAACCACCGCCCAGAAGATCAATAAATCCGAAGTTTCTACCATGAAGCCTGATCCCCCTGATCAATTTCAGCAATGCTACATCAGATCTGCTAATGTAGGCTATTAAAGTAGATTTATAAAGTAGGCTGCTAATTCAGACCCGCTATACCCCGGAAACGAGTCTGATTCACACTCATTTTCTTCAAGCTCTTCTCCCAGTTTCCTTCCGTTTAATCGCTGCCAGAAAGGCTTATGGAAATTGTAAGATTTTGTAGTATGGTTTCGTGTATTCCTGTGTAATATAAATAGCCACATTTCTATAAAAGTATTTCATATTAAAATACTTGCTTTGATGCCTTTATGGCTGTCCTAAAGGAGCCTTTCTCTCGAATGGGACGTTTATATCCATTTTTCCTGGCGAAGCATCTGTCTAAAGGTCTCTCTTAAAAATCAATAGTATTTGAGCGCAGTAATAAATGATTCTGGAAAGTATTCAGATTCTAAAAATTAAGGGTAAGAACAGGGATTTTTCTGCACCCGAATTGTGACTCGCCCGAATTGCGCCTCGGCACCCGAATTGCGCCTCGGGAGTACGCGGTCCTTTTCGCTGCGCTCAAGAGGACTACTTTATAGATATAGTAGTAAACTTCGCTCGCTCAAGCAGACTAATTTATAGTTTATTGCAGTGAGCTTCGCTCAAGAGGACTGAATTACGATTTCTCTGACCCGTACAACCTTATTCTCTATACCGGGTCGTTCCTGCCACGCTCGACGCAGGAGAGCGGTCTTATAACGAAAAAAGAAGAGCAAAGAAAAGCCAGCGAATTAAAAATATCGAATAAGCTGGAAGAAGTCAACAAAAAACGAACAGATAAAAGCGCCAGAAAAATCCTAATGTCAACGCAAAGAAAATGTATAGAGGAAACCTGTAAAGATACCAACGAAAGCTGAATCAAATTCTATCTGAAATTACTCTCTTTCGAGTCTATTTTCTAGTCGGGCTTTTTTTGTTTTTCTGCTTTTTTTGCAGGGCCGCCAGATTATCTGGAGGAGGAGCTTACGTAGGAGCTTACGTAGGAGCTTACGTAGGAGCTTATGTATCCAGTGAATTGAAAAGCGGTTTTTGGGGTTAAGGGATGTATTTTCTCAGTTCGGGGGACATTTCTTCAGCAATATTCAGGAGCACCAGAAGAAGGCGCTGGCGCATCTCCCGGAAGCGGATGTCGAAAAAACCAGGGTTCGCAGGGAGGCTGAAAACGCTTTCTGTATCAGGAATGATGTGAAAAATGACTTGCTCCTGTTAAAGCACTCTGTTTTGAGAAAGCGCTCGGTTTTAAGAAGGCAAAGGATCTCTAAAATTCCTGAATTCATGAAGTTGATTTGATCACGAATCTTAATTAATCAATTTTCAGGGGAGCACAACTTTTTAATCTTCTTTCATGTTTTTATGTCTGTTATTTCTATCGAATGATATATGACTTATAAATGATATCTGACTGATTTATGGTCGATTTATGGTTAATTTATGAATTACTGATAATTGTCTTGCGGCGGGGTTTAGTGCTGCTGACATTGCTGCCGATCCGCACAAAAGACCTGAGTTGATTCACCATGCACCCAAAAACCCGGCAAATCCTTGAAATGTTTGAGGAAATCAATAAAATCCCGCGCTGTTCGAAACATGAAGAAAAGCTTTCCCTCTGGCTAAAGGAATGGGCAGTAGCCGGAGGCTTTGAGGTAAAAACCGATGCTGTAAATAACGTCCTCGTCAAAGTCCCGGCTACTCTCGGGTATGAGAATTCTCCTGTAATTATACTGCAGGGACACATGGACATGGTCTGCGAAAAGAGCAAGGACTCAAAGCATGACTTTTCCAGGGACCCGGTCAGGTGCGTGTATGAAGGGGACTGGCTGAGGGGAGATGGGACCTCAATCGGGGCGGACAACGGGATTGCACTTGCCATGGGGCTGGTGCTGGCCGAGGCAGGGAAGAAGGGGGAAATCGGGCACCCACCTCTGGAACTGCTCTTTACGGTGGACGAGGAGACCGGATTGACAGGAGTCATGGGGCTTGAAAAAGGATTTTTCGAAGGCAGAATTCTGCTGAACCTGGACTCGGAGGATGAAGGGGCATTTATCGTCGGGTGTGCCGGAGGGAAGAATTCCCGGATCACGCTGCCGCTTGAGTGGGAACCCTTTGAGTATGGAAAGGGGTGTCAGTTTGGGCTCTGCAAGCTCGTGGTAGAGGGGCTGGAAGGTGGGCATTCCGGAGTTGAGATCCACAGGCAGCGGGCTAACGGGATCCAGCTGCTTGCCAGAGCGTTTGCCGGGCTTCGGGAACAGGTGGGAAAGGAATGCATCAGGCTTGTCTTCCTGAGCGGGGGGGGCACCCATAATACTATTCCGAATTTTATGGATGCTTTTGTGGCTCTGGACAGGGAGAAATTTGAGCAGGCGGAGCGGCTTGTTTCAGAATTTGGGAAAACTTTGAGGTCCGAATATGCGAAAACCGACCCTGACCTTGTTTTGAGTTTCAGGGAAGTTGAAAATGGGATCGTGTTTGAAAATTCCGAAGGGAAGGTTGCCAGAAAGGAAGCTCCTGCAAACCGGGTCTTTTCTTCCGGGACCGAAGAGAAGCTTCTCGGGCTGCTCCTTGCCCTCCCCCACGGGGTCTACAGGATGTCGGACAGGATCCCGGGACTTGTGGAGACCTCAAACAACCTTGCAACCGTGAGGACCGGGAAAACAGAGATACAAATCATCTCAAGCCAGCGCAGTTCCGTCATGTCCAGGCTGGCTGAAATTTCCGGGAAAGTGGAAGCCGTGGCAAAGCTTGCCGGAGCTGGAGTTGAGCACGAAACCGGGTACCCTGCCTGGGAGCCTGACCTTGAATCAGGGCTGATCTCCAGATGCAGACAGGTTTACACCCGGACCTTCCAAAAAGAGCCTGAGATTGAGGTCGTGCACGCCGGACTTGAATGCGGGGTAATCGGCTCGAAATGCATGGATATGGAGATGATTTCCTTTGGACCTACTATCAAAGACCCCCATTCTCCGGCTGAGAGGATTTTTATTCCCTCGATTGAAAAGGTCTGGATTTTCCTTGAAAATTTATTGAAGAGTTACCACTGATTTAAAGCAGCCTTTAAAGAGTAATGAGTAAATGGATCTTTTTAAACGGATCTTTTTAAACGGATCTTTTTAGACAGATCTTTTTAGACAGATCTTTTTAAATGGATCTTTTCATTTTGACTGAAAATTATTTTTCCTTTTTTCCGGTTTTTTCTTCTTTAAAGGGATATTTGGGGATTCCGGCTTCATTTCCCTTTTTATACAATACCCGGTTTGCTTCACTAACTTGAGAGTTAATTTCGCTGCTTGCAGGCAGGTTTTCTTTCCCGTTGTCTATCGTCTTCGAGCGCACCTTTATGAAGTAAGAGAGGGCTGCAATAGGCAGGGCGTATCCTATTCCATAGAGGGCAAGGTTGTCCTCATGCTGTTCAAGGACGACGCTCAGGAAGTTAACTGCCAGCACGACTGCCGTGAGCCCCACCAGGTTTAACTCCAGTTCCTCAATGTCATTTATCTCCAGCCAGGCCGGTAAAGGGAGCGGCTGGATAAACAACTGGTAGAGGCCGAATGAAGTGATGAAGAGTACTGTACCGACCAGGAAAAGATGGACTATCTCCACAAGTTCGATAATGATGGTACTTTTTGTATCCATCTCCCCTATTCCGGCAATCATTTCATAGAGGAAATCTAGAAGGTCGATGCCTCCCTTGATAAACAAAATTCCAGCTGTAATTGCCAGCCCTATCACCGGAATCAGCACGAAGTAACGCATTCCGGCAATAAATCTCACGACTTTCATGAGCAGATTCCTCCTGTTTACCTGGCGGGATGTTGTCTGGCTGAACGGTTTTGCCTTACCTGACTGTCTCAGAACCTAAATTCTGGCGTTTTCTTATCCTTCCGTTTTTGATCCGGCGTTACTGCCGACCGCGCGATATGCGATGCCAGCCAGAATAGCTCCGATGATCGGAGCCACCCAGAACAGCCAAAGCTGCTGAATTGCCCAGCCGCCGACGAATAGTGCCTGTGATGTGCTGCGGGCAGGGTTCACTGAAGTGTTTGTCACCGGAATGCTGATCAGGTGGATCAGGGTCAGCCCAAGCCCTATGGCAATCGGCGCAAAACCCTGCGGGGCACGGTCGTCTGTCGAGCCGAGAATAATGAAAAGAAACATGAAAGTCATCACGAACTCGCAGACCAGTGCTGAGGATAGCGAGTAGCCTCCCGGCGAGTGTTCCCCATACCCATTGGCCGCAAAACCGCTCTCTACCAGATTAAAGCCGGGCTGGCCACTGGCGATTACCGACAGTACGAACGCGGCGATGATAGCTCCTGCCAGCTGTGCAATGATATACGGAACGATGTCCTTTGCAGGAAAGCGGCCGCCTGTGAACAGACCGATCGTGACAGCCGGGTTGAGGTGGCAGCCCGAGATATGTCCGATCGCAAAAGCCATTGTCAGGACGGTAAGCCCGAAAGCCAGGGCGACGCCGGCAAAGCCGATGCCCAGCTCCGGGAAGCCGGCCGCCAGAACTGCGCTTCCGCAGCCGCCGAGGACCAGCCAGAAAGTACCTATAAGCTCTGCTGAGAATCGATGAATTAAGTTCATGAGAACCCCCCTTTATTTAATTCTGAGTGCTGATAACTATCCGCTGATTATTGTTTGCTGATATCTATTTGGTTGTGTATTTTTTCCGGCCAACTGGCTTCCGACGATAAACGCTTTGTTCCCCCTGGTCGTTTCGAGCTCCCCTTTCTTCTCGAACACGCCGGGTGTCGGCAGCTCTAAATCTGTGCTGCAATCACCGGTGGAACCAGTAGTCTGGAATGATATCAAAAATTTACTGTTCTGTCATTATCCGTTTCAGTTCAGATTCATCATCTGTTCCCCCACCTTCTCACGGATTGCCAGCAAACTGCTTATTGGTGCGCCATCGCCAAAGTTCAAACGTGGCGTGCGCAGGGGTGTTGACCGGGCCGCCGAAGGCGATGGAGGCGCCAAAACCCCCCATCGTCCAGCATAATTTTAAGTACGTTCGGCGCTCCTTCCGGCGGTCGCAGCGGCTCATACGGCGGGAAACGGGTTTCCGGGTCTCTGGAGGTGAACGTTGACAACCCCACGCAGGGTTTTTCAGGGATTGGCAATACTTCTCGCTTAATTTTGTCTTGTGAAGCCAGTTTTGTCCCCTTTACATTTGATAATAAGGTTGGTCAATTTTGGATGTTACGCCTTCTTGACTGAGGGCGGGACGTACAGTGGATCGAACGCTTTCGGTTTCCTTATCAAACTCAGCTAAACAAAAAAATAATCACTCGACTGGTACTGGTCGCGGCATGGGGTACGAACCATCAATCAGCGGCGCTTTGGGGCCGTAGAAGCGAGCCACGAGACGAAAATCTCCTGCTGGTGCAGGTAGCCAATTTTTAACCCGGTTTGGGTCAGTTGGCCGTTCACGCTGGATGTAAAAGGTAAGCTGGCCCTGGTCATCTACATAAAACCCCCCTTTCTCGACCATGAAACTGTTGACCGTGTAGCGGTCAATTTCGTTGTGTATAAAGTAGCCCTCTATATCGTAAATGGGGATAGACCAGAACTCGGTACACGGCGGTGGATTGTTGGTGTCAAGGGTTAAGGTGTAGCGTTGTCCGCCATTGAGTTGCTGTCCCTCTGCATCTACAAAGCAGAATCCGCCTATATGGGATTTGGCTTCCGGTCCACCCCAGCCGGCATCAGCAATAGCGGCGCGGGTCAGGTAGTCGGTACCGAAATTACCCATATCCTTTGTCACCATCCAGCCATTCATGGGGATCATCCCGTCTCGAACTGCGGCTTTGACCTTTTGTTTACCTGCCTCAAAACCTGCTTCCATCGCATCTCTTGTGGCTTTGTCCAATACGGCCGGGTCAAAAAGATTGCCTTCCATTAACCCAATCCTGGCCAATCTGGTCAGCGTCTCAACTTCCTTCAGCGAGTCGGTGCGTTTGGTCATAGTCGGGTCGTTAAGAGCCAGGCTCAAAAGTTGAAAGTAATCCATGGCCGTTTGAACTTCAACCAGTGCCCGGGCCAGTTGAGGCATCCGGGGAAACACGGCATAATTGCCCTTTACTTTTGGCCTCTGTGCTGGAGGTACAGCCTGATGACCATTTTCCAGCCACTGGTTGAGCGGCGTGGCCATAATCTTATCTTGATAGCCATTTACCGCCTTCACTTCAGCGTCAGCGTAGCTTTTAAGCGCAATGCGTGCAATCATGAACCCGGCTGCTGATGGTGCGTTGATTATGTGTGTACCGGCAAACTCAGCCGGGATTTTCCCCGACCAGTTTGGCCCGACCAGAATAAACTGCTGGGCCTCTCGGCCGGTAAACTGATTGCCTGCATAAAAAAAATAATCGCCGTACTGGTCCATTGCCTGAAAAGAATAGTATCGGTCGACGATTTCCGGGAGTTCAACGATGAGTGGTTCTTCCGAGAGATCGAAGAATCCCGCGCCATATAAGGTTGTGGCATTAGGGGTAACTATCTCCCGGTCATCCGGCCCTGATGGTTTGTAATTAAATATCAGGCGGTTGACTCCTACGTATTTCGGCGCTGCCTCTAATTGAGTAAAAACGAAGCGGGCTACATAAAACACGGCCTGCTGCAAGCCATAAATATAGGCCTCTTCGGCGATCTGTTTTGCTTCTTGCGAGGTAATGTTACTCATTTTTTTGTCTCCTTTACATTTGAAAATAGGGTTGATCAAATTGGATGTTGGGTTGATCAAATTGGATGTTATGCCTTCTTGATCGCCGAAGGCTTCCATTTTCCATCGAGAATATCCTGTTCGGGCCAGTAGATGCGCAGCGCCAGCGCGAATGGGCCATCCGGCGCGGGCAGCCAGTTAGACTCCTTCTCAGGACCGGGTGACTCGTGCTGGAGATAGATGGTCACCGAGCCATCTTCATGAGGATTGAAGCCGGGTGTGCGATCACCGATAGAGTAACGATTGATCGGGTTCTCGATGAAGAGCGGTCTGGGCAATTTGTACATGGTCACGGACCAGAAGGCTTTTACCGGCGGCGGTGTTTCGAAATGGATCACATAGTTGTGCTTCGAAGCATCCAGAGGCTCGCCATCGTTGTCATTGAATACACTAAAATTGTAGGCTTCTTCGGGGTTGTTGCCGTATATCCCCACCATATTGGCCGCGGCACGGAGCAGATCTTTGCCCTCTAACATCGAACGGTAGCCGAAGCCCTCGCCAATCAAGGTCCAATTGTTGACATTTCGGCCAACTCTCCGGCTCTCAGTTTGAATCTTTTGCAAAGCGACCGCCACACCTTCAGCTACAGCCTCTTGCACCTCCGGTGCCATTGCCTGCGGATCGAAAGGCCGGCCGGGTTGAACCCCGATCATGGTCCATTTTTTCAGCAGCGAGCGTTCGCTCGGGCCGAGTTCAATCTGCCCCAGTAAAAAGTTAAAGTAGTTTATGAACTCGATAGAAGCCGCCTTTTCGGGATCATAAGGGGGGAAGTCCGGAGCCGGCACAGGGTCAGGCGCGGGCTGCCCCAGGTAGGCGCTCAGGGGCGTTAAGGTATATTGGTCTTGCAGGGAGTTGACATTGGGCACATCTGCTGCCCCCGCAACGGCGGTGCGTCCCAGCAAAAAGAGGAATCGACCTTCAGTCCGACGCACCCCATCTATTCCATCCGGGGTCGGGCCATCCCAGCCGGGACCGGCGAACAGGTACGTTCCGGCTTGAAAACCGGTTGTGCGCGCGCCAATGTATTCCACGTTGAAGGTGTACATATCAACGATCTGGATGACATAGTACCGATCGCCGGCGATGTCAGGCAGGCTGAGCACGATGGGCTCGGTGCCCAAATCCAACCAGGCGAGTGAGTACATGGTGTCGTTATTGGGCCCGACCACCTCGGTGAACTCTGGCCCCAAAAGTTGACGCATGTGGCTGAACTGATTGAACGGCGCCCGGAACGTGGGCAGATTTTCATTAATTGCCTGCACATACATCGTCTTGTAGTTCTCCAGCATAGAGAAGGCAAAGATGTAGGCCTCTTCGGCGATCTGTTTTGTTTCTTGCGGGGTAATGTTACTCATTTTTTTGTCTCCTTTACATTGAACAATATGATTGAGTAATTGCAATTACTAAGGCCGCCCTTCAATCGCCAGGGCAGCACACCCGATCCGCACCAGCGCTATCCGGAAGAGGCTAGTGCTGGTGCGGTCAGATTCCGTCAAACTGCTCACTGCCGCGCCATCGCAAAACTGAAGCGCTCTTCGGGTGAGATCAGGTGGTCCTGGTCATCCAGACCGAGGTCGATCTGTACCCAGTTTACCTCCCCGCTGAACTTATTGCCGCGCGGGCCGTAATCCGGCGACACCGTCGATCCGGTCTCCCGGCCGACATCGCAGTCCTCGGTGGAAAAGATCATCATGTGCGTCTCTTCTACGCGCCCCGAACCAACTTTTTTGCCGTCAATAAAGAGCGTTGCCAGGCCTCCTTTGCCGATCCCGCCGCCGTCATAAGCAAACTCCATCCGCACCTGGTGTTGACCGACCGGAACCGGCTGATCGCTCTCCACAAACCAGGTCTTGTGCCCCAGCAAGTTGTAGCAGTACTTGAGCCTGCCATCTTTGGCATACAGGCTCCAGCCGCCAAACATGCCGCCCTGGGCAACGATCACCCCTTCCGCGCCCGAGTCTGGCACCGTTACATCGGCGGTCACGGAATGAGATTTGTTCTTGATGCTGATAACCGACCATTCGTTTAAGCGCCCCATCCCCCCAAAGAGCAGCTGGGATTTGCCGCGCACCAACTGCGGTCGGCCGGCTAGATCAGGATTCAGGCGCTCCAGGCGGTCATCCATCGGCAGGACATTGTACTTGGTCGCCTCGATCAGCCACAAAAGCTTGAGCCGTTCCAGTTCCTCCGGCATTTCCCCTGCCAGATCCCTGGCCTGGCTCCAATCGTCCGGTCCGTACAGCTCCCAGACATCCTCATCAAAGGGAACCTGCGGCAAATGGGCTCGCCAGGAGGCCACATGCGGGGTGACAGCCGACCAGCCTTTGTGATAGATACCTCGGTTACCGGATACCTCAAAGTATTGGGTTTCCCGACACTCTGGAGCACTGGCATCGTTAAAGGTGTAAAGGAGGCTGACACCCTCCATGGGCGACTGGGTGATGCCATGCACCTGGGTCGGTTCAGGGATTCCGGCGACTTCCAGCACCGTGGGGGCAATGTCGATCACGTGCATAAACTGGTTGCGGATTTCGCCCTGGGCTTGAATACCCCGGGGCCAGTGCACCACGGTGCCGTTGCGGGTGCCCCCCCAGTGTGAGGCGACCATCTTGCTCCACTGGTAGGGAGTGTTCATGGCCATAGCCCAACCGGCAGCATAGTGGTTGTAGGCTTTGGGCGTGCCAAAATCATTGATATGCGCCTTCACGATCTCCGGCGCTTCCAGGTCCGGCCGGCCGTTGTGGAAGGTCAGTTCCATAAAGGCTCCGGTAAATGTGCCCTCGGCCGAGGCGCCGTTATCGCCGATAATGTAGTAGATCAGCGTATCGTCCAGGATTTCTAGGTCCTCCAGGGCATCGATCACCCGTCCGATGTGGTAATCGGTGTGTTCCAGGAACCCGGCATAAACTTCCATCTGGCGGACCAGCACTGGCTTCATATCGTCGGGGATTTGCTCCCAGTGCGGGACTTCTTTGTTCCAGGGGGTCAATTCGCAATCTGGTGGGACAACGCCCAGGGCTTTCTGACGGGCCAGGATTTCCTCCCGCAGTTTTTCATAGCCCTGGTCAAATTTACCCCTATACTTGTCCGACCATTCTGCGGGTACGTGATGAGGGGCATGGGTGGCGCCGGGGGCATAGTAGATGAAGAAGGGCTTGTCGGGCATGAGCGCTTTCTGCTGCCGGATCCACTTGATGGCTTTATTGGTCATATCCTCGGTGAAATGGTAGCCCTCTTCCGGCAACCTGTCCTGCTCGACCGGGGTGGTGCCTTCGTAGATGGCCGGATAGTACTGGTTCGTCTCCCCGCCGACAAAGCCGTAGAAATACTCAAAACCGCTGCCAGTCGGCCAGCGATCAAACGGCCCCATGGGGCTGGTTTCCCAGGGTGGCACTTCATGACACTTCCCAAACTGGGCGGTCGAGTAGCCATTAAGCCTGAGGATCTCCGGCAGGGGGGCTTTGTTGTTGGGTCGCATGGCATTGTAACCGGGCGCCGGTGTCGATGCTTCAGTGATACTTCCCATCCCCACCGAGTGGTGGTTGCGCCCGGTCAGCAGCGCCGCGCGGGTGGGTGCACACAGGGCGGTGGTGTGGAAGCGGTTGTACTTGAGGCCGGTGTTTGCCAGCCGCTCTGCGGTGGGAGTATTGGCCGGGCCGCCAAAGGCGCTGGAGGCACCAAAACCCACGTCGTCCAGCAGGATAATCAGCACGTTGGGTGCCTCTTTTGGCGGCCGCAGCGGCTTGATCGGCGGGAATCTCGTGTCAGGATCCCTGGCATCGTAAGTTGTTAAACCTGCATGCGGCATATCCGGTATCGGAAGAATTGATCTTTGGACTTCGTCTTGTGTACTCATGTTTTATTTCTCCTTTTTCAGTTTGTTTCCTTTTTATGCGGCTGCTTTCGCCCGCCTGCCCAGTTCCCCGGCAAGAGGCGTCATCAGGATCAGGGTGATCAGCGAATAAACGATGATCATTACCAGGACATTGGGGTCCTCGCTGAAATTCATCGTCGCGACGACTACCGCAGCGGCGATGTTACGCTGCCCGGCACCCAGCGACTGCACCCACTTTATGGAGGCGTCCTGCCCACCCAGCACGTAACCGATCGCAAGGGCGATCACCACCAGGAGGATGCTGGCTATCAAACCCCCGGAGCCAAACAGGCTGACCACGTTGCTCCAGTTCATCACCAGCATGAGAACCAGCAAAAAGAGTAGGCTGATATTGGATGCCTGCGCAGCGTAGGGCTGGACGCTTGCAGCAACCTCTTCCCAGCGCGCCCGCACGAACAGGCTCAATGCCAGGGGAATTAACATCAGAAAGATTAGGCCGGAGGCAATATCCCAGAAAGTGATCTGGACCCCGGGCAGCAGAAAGGGCAGAATGATGGGCATAATGATGATGCTTGCCACGATCAACAGCACCATCAAACCCGTAGCAGCGGCGGTATCAACCCTGGAGATCTGGGCCAGCTTGGGCAGCGCCGGGGCGCCCGCCGCCAGCGAGACCAGGAGCAGCCCGGTGACCAGGGCTTCATCCAGAGGGATCACCAGGGTGAGGACGTAGGCAGCCACCGGTATCAAAATGAAGTTTGCCAGCAAGGCCATCACCACGAAGCGTGTATTGCGCAAAGGGTCCGTAATTTGTTTCACGGTCAGGCTCATGCCCATCGAGATCATCGTGCCGAGCACAAAGACCAGCGACATAAGATTGTAAAGGACATCCAGTATTGCCATGATAATTTTTCTCCTTATGCGAAATAATATTTGGCCTTATGGCCGCGATTTCAAAATTTACTGCTGAATCATCATCCGCTTAAGGTCAGCTTCATCTTCTTTGATCAGTTAACCTGAAACGTCAAGTTCAACCTGCCTGATCCTGCCTGTGAAAGTGAACGGTGCCCCGTATTCTTCGGGGTTGACACTGTCGTCTGCGTCGTAGCCGCAGCTCAGCCCGATAATTTTAAAGAGGTTAGGCACGGTATGAGGCAAGTCCCTGCTGGCCACAAGCTTGTCGTTGATGTAGCGCAGGCCCCTTTTGCCAGCTGTTCCAGGTTGGGTATTTCACAGAGCCCCCCAAAAACTGACATCTGGCCGTAGCCCACGTCGTCCAGAATGAAAAATATCACATTCGGTGCACCCTCTCCTGTCCTTGTAGGTCTGGGCCAGGCAGGTGAGGATTCGTCAAGTGTTCCTCCAATAACTCCTGGAAAATGTGTTCCGGGCTCGTATTCGATCAATTCAGGTATTATTAACCCCCCATTCTTTCAGAACCTGCAAGACCACCCCCTGGCTTGCGGTTCAAAGGTTCGGTTTTTAATTTATTAACGCGCCTATAAATATAAATGCACTTTTATGTATATCATTATATACATATTGGCTTATTTTCCCGGGTGTTGAAATGAGAACATTTTTAATGTCCGGGAAGCCCGGAAATGATGCCTAACTTTGCCAGGCCATCCAGCACCAGTTGCACGGCCAGTGCGGCCAGCAGGACTCCAAAAACCGCCTCTGTCACCATTAAACGGGAAGGGTCCAGGTGCTTTGCCAGTTTGTCCAGGTTTTTGAAAACAGCCAGGTCGAGAGCACCCATAAGGAGGACAAGCCCGACTACAATGGCAAGCATGAGCAGCGAGTCAAGCTGGTCGTAAACGGTTACAAGCACGGCAATTCCCGCCGGGTTTAACAGATAGGGCACTGCCAGCGGGTACAGGGCCATCTGCATAGGATCACGGCTAGCCGTTTTTTCGTCGTGTTCCTCTGATTTTCCTGACCCGATCAGCATGTGAAGGGCAAGAAGCATCAGGATGATGCCTCCGGCGATGGACACCGCTCCCGGGGTAAAGTGCAGGAGCTTCATCAGCAACGAGCCGAGAAGGACCAGGATAAGGGCAACGCCAACGGCCGTTTTTACCATCTGCCCCGCCACCTTCTTCCGCGTCTCCTCCTCCATGCCTGCGGTCAGGTCCAGAAAAGGTACAAGTGCAATTTTCGGGCCCATACCGATCAGGAGCAAAATAAAAAGGTCAAAAATTGCATAAAAGTCAAGACTCTCAAGATCCATTTCGATTTCCTCCTTTTAAATAATTGTAGGAGTTACGCAGTTGACTCTTAGCACCTCGTTTTTCCCAACTCCCTTTATATATAAATTAGTTTAATGTGTACAGTGGGTTATTAAATATGCAGTCGCTACTACTCTTCTAATTTTCATGGCACTTTCAAACCATGATATTCCACTTTTAACTCTCTATAATTATAGTCTGAGGAAAGCTCTTAATGAGAACATATGTGCTCTTTGTGCCTCTTCCTTTCTTGCCTGGCACTTTTCTACACCACAGAACTGTTTTATCCCTCTATGATATTCCTCAATTTTCCATGACTTCTTTACCAAATCTTCACGTTTTTCTTCATCCATCTCTTGAACATCTGTAACCCAGTGTCGCGTGTCTCCATCTTTCGAAACTATCCTGAACATCTTTACAAATCCATATGCCTTGAGGTGAACCACGAGTCCTTTCTGAGGAATATCTACTGTTTCAAGTGGCACATTTCCCTTTTTGTCAGGGTTTACCAGACGATTACCCTTTAACCTTGTAAGGAAGTGCCATTCTTTCTTCCTTATTGCTTTGAGTTTTTTCACACTTGCATACCATGTATCAAACAAAACAAATTCGGGGTTAAAACCACGTTCTTCGGCTTTGTCAATCATATCGAGGAAATGGTCATTCTTTGTTTTGTCGTCTTCATCGATGTTAAAAATTCTGAAATCGATAGGTATAACGATTGTACTGTCTGTCCTCAAGTGCGTAAATCATATTATATACAACGATTTATAATTATATAATGAATATTTATTGGAGTGGTTTTTATGGGTGTAATGTCAGGAAAGGTAGATTCGGGGGCAATTGAAGCTAAACAGAAATACTTGAAATTGTCATCAAGTTATTTTAGAAAAGGTTTAGGTATTGCTGTCCTCTCAGGTATGTTTTATGGATTGTATACAGCCTTTATAACCCTGGCAATGAGCAAAGGCGTTTGGGGCGATTGGTACGGCGAAAACACGGCTTTATTGTCGGCTTTTGTCATAACATACATGTTGGCAGCGTTAGGAGCTGCGGTAAACGACATTTGCAGTGCTCTATGGGCAACGGGTATTGCAGCTTTTAAAGGTAAAATGGGAGACTTTTTCAGAAGTATAAACACCAAACCAGGACATATTATGATTTTTGCAGCCCTTGTAGGTGGTCCCATTGCCACTACAGCTTATGTGGCGGGCCTCCAATTGGCAGGCTCCATCATAATTCCGATAAGTGCACTTTGCCCGTCCATAGGAGCTATCTTGTCAAGAATTTTGTTTAAGCAGGCATTAAGCGCGCGCATGATGCTAGGTATTGGCATCTGTTTTGCTGCCAGTTTCCTGATCGGATGGACAAGCGTAGTAGGAGGTGAGGCTCCGGAAAGAATGCTTCTAGGTATTGCGATTGCTTTCATAGCTGCTTTTGGATGGGGTCTTGAAGGGTGCATAGCCGGCTACGGTACATCCATGATCGACTATGAAATAGGTATCACCATACGTCAGGCGACTTCAGGACTTGCAAACCTTTTGATATTGGTCCCTCTTTTTGCGTTGGTAGCAGGAAATATTGGTCTTGCCAGCAGTCTGACGGTACAGGCGTTTACCAGCGGACCTGCAATGATATGGTTCCTTGTTAGCGGTTTCTGTGCATTGTTTGCATTCAGCCTCTGGTATAAAGGCAACAGTATGTGCGGTACTGCATTGGGTATGGCTGCTAACGGGACTTACTCCTTCTGGGGTCCCTTCTTCGCATGGATAATACTTGGTATTATTTTTGGCCTTGAAGGTTGGGGAATGTCTCCGGTCGCCTGGGTTGCTGCCATAATGATGGCATTTGGTATCCTGGTAATTGCAATGAATCCACTGGACCTGTTTAGAAAGAAGGAACGTATATCTTAAGGAGGGAAGACGGTATGAAACCGCTTAACTATGCCATTTTGAAATATTTTGCCACAGTTGAAGAAGCTTCTGCTGACGACGTCATGGAGGCTTTAAAAGGTGAATACGGTCATTTTAAAGCCTTTAAAAAACCGGCTGTGATTGAAGCGTTAATGACTGCCGTAACCAACGGTCTGCTGGAAGAAACCAGGTATGATCTGGATGAAGAAGGCGAGCTGAGGGTTTTCTATCATGCACATGAAGAAGGTGCGGCTACAATTAACAAATACATCAAAGATTGAAGATAAATGTAAGTCTAGTCGAAATTTGAAAGTAATGAGGGGTAAAAGATATGAAAATAGTAGGGAGTGGGGAATCCTCCTCAAATACAACCGTTTATTCAAAGAGCGCAAACAGTACAAAAGTCTCAAACGAGACAAGCGTAACGGGAGTTCCGGATGGAATAACAGAGCGTCTTAAGAAGCTGAAAGAAAATTTCCTGAAGCAGGTCCCGACTATCACAACATATCGTGCAAGAGCGATAACAAAGATAGCCAGTGAAAACCCCGGAATGCCGAAAATATTGTTACGTGCAAAGTGCTTCAAATATTGCTGTGAAACAGCGCCACTTGTAATACAGGATAACGAGCTAATCGTAGGTTCTCCGTGTGGCGCACCGAGAGCAGGTGCTTTTTCCCCCGATATTGCCTGGAGATGGATGGAAGATGAAATCGATACCATAGGCACTCGTCTGCAGGACCCGTTCTACATTTCCGAGGAAGACAAGAAGATCATGCGCGAAGAACTGTTCCCTTATTGGAAGGGTAAATCGGTCGACGAACACTGCGAAGATCAGTATCGAGAAGCCGGTGTTTGGGAACTTTCCGGCGAATCCTTTGTTTCGGATTGCTCATACCATGCTTTAAATGGTGGAGGAGACTCATGTCCTGGTTACGACGTAATCCTGATGAAGAAGGGTATGAAAGATATTCAGCGCGAAGCAAGAGAGCATTTGGAAAAATTGGATTACGACAATCCGGAAGACATTGATAAGATCTATTTCTATAAATCGGTCATAGATACCACCGAAGGTATTATGACTTATGCAAAACGCCTGTCGGAATATGCAGCAGAGCTGGCTGCAAAGGAGACAGACCCTAAGCGTAAAGCAGAGCTAATGAAGATATCCGAAGTCAATGCAAAAGTTCCAGCCAATAAGCCAGGCACCTTCTGGGAAGCTATTCAGGCGGTGTGGACCATCGAATCCTTGCTTGTGGTGGAAGAAAACCAGACAGGCATGTCTCTCGGGCGCGTTGACCAGTATATGTATCCCTTCTACAAAGCGGACATAGAAGATGGCAGAATGACCGAATTTGAAGCATTCGAGCTGGCAGGCTGCATGTTGATCAAAATGTCCGAAATGATGTGGATCACAAGCGAAGGAGGCTCAAAATTCTTTGCAGGCTACCAACCGTTTGTGAACATGACCGTAGGTGGTGTTACAAGAGAAGGCAGAGATGCTACCAATGAATTGACTCATTTATTGATGGATGCGGTCAGGCATGTTAAAATTTACCAACCTTCACTGTCTTGCCGTATACACAATACGTCACCACAAAAATATATGAAGAAGATAGTTGAGGTCGTTCGTTCCAGTATGGGTTTCCCTGCTTGCCACTTCGATGATACACATATAAAAATGATGCTGGCAAAGGGCGTATCCATAGAAGATGCTCGTGACTATTGCTTGATGGGCTGCGTAGAGCCGCAGAAGTCGGGAAGACTTTATCAGTGGACTTCCACTGCATATACTCAGTGGCCTATTTGTATCGAGCTTGCTTTGAACAGAGGTGTTCCGCTTTGGTACGGTAAACAAGTTTGCCCTGATATGGGCGACATAAACAACTTTAAAACCTACGAAGAATTTGAACATGCTGTAAAAGAGCAGATCAAATACATTACAAAATTGACAAATGTCGCCACGGTTATTTCCCAAAGAGTTCACAGGGAGCTTGCACCAAAACCGCTCATGTCCATCATGTACGAAGGTTGTATGGAAAACGGTAAGGACGTTTCAGCCGGTGGGGCAATGTACAACTACGGACCGGGGGTTATTTGGACGGGCCTGGCCACATACGCAGATTCCATGGCTGCAATAAAGAAATTAGTATTTGATGAGAAGAAATACACCTTGCAGCAGCTTAATGAGGCTTTAAAAGCTGATTTCGAAGGCTATGAGCAGATCAGAACGGATTGTCTGAATGCACCTAAATATGGAAACGATGATGATTATGCGGATATGGTCACTGCCGATGTGACCCACTTTACGGAAATGGACCACAGGAAACACAATACCTTGTTTTCGAGATTGAGCCACGGTACGCTGTCAATTTCAAATAACACGCCTTTCGGACAACTAACGGGTGCTTCTGCAAACGGAAGAAAAGCCTGGATGCCGCTGTCGGACGGTATCAGCCCTGTCTCTTATACACATCTCCGAGCCCACGAGACGGACTCCTATCTCGT
>NZ_JJQY01000126.1:0-18624 GCF_000979295.1 Methanosarcina sp. 1.H.T.1A.1
TTACAAAGGATATTGTTGGATTCGCTGTGAGATGCAATGGGCTCCGGTAGTGTAGTCCGGCCAATCATTCCGGCCTTTCGAGCCGAAGACTCGGGTTCAAATCCCGGCCGGAGCACCAAATTCCAATTCCTTTTTCTAATATGTTTTAAATTCTTTTTCTAATATGTTTTAAATTCTTTTTCTAATATGTTTTTGTGTAATGTGAAAAATAGATTTTTGGACATTTTTATTGTAATATTTCTTCCAGATTATTTTGCCTGAGGGTGAGCTAGGAAGTTGAAACCATGTCTGAAAAACTGCATTCTGTGTCCGGATTTTATTTAAAGATCTCTTAATATCCGGAGTTTACATTTGATCCCAGAACTGTGTGACCTGCCTGAAATTCCTTCAGGTCCAGAGTTTTTACACTCATCTTTTTCCTCCTCCTTTTTTACAGGTCAACTTTTTGTCAATCAATTACTGTCAATCAATTACTGTCAATCAATTACTATCAATCAATTACTATCAATCAATTTCTTCTAAGGATACGCTGGTGGAACTCCTTTATTTCCTGGATTCTTTCCAGGTTTTGTGCTTCATCGAGGACTCCTGCTGTACTTAGCGATTCCAGTGCCAGCTTCCCTGCAGCAACAGCAGTTTCCATCCCATATTCCAGCGCAAGGATTCGGAGGGTTTCCAGAGCCCATACAGTTTGAACAAGTGCACTTTTAGAACCCTGCCGGGAAAGATCCTTTCCCAGTTTTCCAAGTGCCTGGATCACATCCTCTACCTGAGGCTCATTCCTTTTCCTTACAGCAGCAGTACCCAGTTCCTCAAGGAGGATCGCAGCCCCGACCGCACTATCCTCCAATTCCTGCCCGGCTGAAGAAGCCCCTATTTCTCCGAGAAGGTTTACGGCAGTAGCCAGGGTCTCGGAGAGGTTTTCTTCCATTGCTTTCATGGATAATTGCATAAGATATATCTCGGAAAGGCTTGCCAGAACCTCCATTTTTTCCCTTGAAGAGTTTTTCCCGAAGTTTCCCAGGGATTCGGCTGCACTTCTTGCCACAGCATCCATGCCCTTTCCTGCAAACTCCAGGGCAAGACTCCCCAGACCGGAAAGTGCTTTTAATGCAAGTGACTCTCTTTTCTGATCTGCAGCCTCAACAGCCACTTCCCCAAGAGAACGGACTGAGGCTACGGATGCAATCTCCATTCCTTTTTCGACAGTCGCTCTGCCTATGTCCCCCATAGCAATTATCAGAGCTTTTGCATCAAGCTCGTATTCTGCAGTAATATCCATATGTATCAGCTGCACTGCGAAATCCCTCAGGCTGCTAAAAGCATCTACCACCCCTTTAGCATCCCCATCATAGGCTTTCCTGAAGCCCTCTTCAATCATCCTGACTTCAGCCAGCTCACGTTCATCCACCGAAGACATGCAACACCCCGGAATAGTCTTTGTTAATCTTATGTCCTGTCTCATGATCAGTTTTCCTATCAGAGCCATTTTCCTATCGGAAGCTCTCCATGGCTGTAAGAAATTCCTCAGGGCTATATCAAAAACGGAGTATTTTCTGAACAGATTTATGGGCAGATATGGAAAGGTGCGGGTAAAGGCGCAGAAAAAAGCGCAAAAATAGGTCAATAAAGCGTAAAGTACATATACTAATGTACATTATTATGCCCTAGTGTACTAGGATGTGGAGTGCATTTATTATGTTGATCAATTTACTATGTTTAACTGATTGCTGTGTTAATTGATTGCTGTGTTAATTGATTGCTGTGTTAATTGATTGCTGTGTTAATTGATTGCTGTGTTAATTGATTGCTGTGTTAACTGATTTATGATCTTGGACTGATTTGTGGCATTTATGAACTCAGGAAAGTTCTCCTAAAAAACTGATGCAGGAAGATGGTTTTAATGAAATCTCAGGATATTGCTATTGTTGGAATTTTACTCGCAGTCGGTGCAATTGTGCGCTATTTATCCCTTGTTATCCCGGGACCCATAGTCTCGAATCTCGTAATAGCCTTTTACTGTCTTGCAATTATCCTTGTCGTACCCAAATTCACGGAAGTAATAGGGATAGGGATCGTAGCAGGCATCGTATGTGCCCTTCTCAGCCATTCTATTTTCCCACCTGCAAACCTTATCAGCGAACCAATAGGGGCAGTCACATGCCTGTTCACATATAAAGCTCTCAGTAACAAGCTATCGGTCTCTCCGGCCCTTTCAACCCTGCTCGGGACCCTTGCCAGCGGGACAAGCTTTGTAATTATTGCAATGCTTCTTGTTGCCCCTACAATCATGTCAAAGTTTGAGACCATGGGAGCTTTTGTAGGTGCTATAATCCCCATCGTAGTGTTGACTGCAATTGCTAACGCCGTTATTGTCCAGATCCTCTATGTTCCCGCTTCAAAGGTACTTGCCCGGGGGAAAGCATAAATCATGATTGAACTCAAAGACTTCTCGTATACCTATGGCACAGCTGGAAACCCGGCTCTGGATCGCATCAACCTTGAAATCCAGGCCGGGGAACTGCTCCTGGTCACCGGACACAGCGCAGCAGGAAAATCAACGCTTGCCTTTGCAATGGCAGGGATTCTCCACCATGAAATAGGGGGCCGGATCGAAGGAGACCTCTCTTTCAAAAGAAAGGATATCCGGGGCTTTGACGGCATGAAGGAACTGAGCCGGCATATAGGGATGGTTTTTGATGATGCTGAGTCCCAGCTGATTTTCACCACCGTCGAAGAAGAAATCCGCTCAGGGCTCGAAAACCGCTTCCACTCCGAAGCCGAAATAGGGCGCAGGTTAAAAGAGGTAATGGAACTCTGTGATATCAGCCACCTGAAACACCGGGCTCCTCACGCTCTGTCGGGCGGGCAGAAGCAAAAAGTTGCCCTTGCAGCAACCCTTGCCCTGGATACGGAAGTTCTAATCCTTGACGAAGCTACCGCCGAACTGGATACAAAAGCTGTAAGAAAAGTATTTTCCATCCTGAAGCGCTTAAAAGAAGCCGGAAAGACGATTATAATCGTCGACCACAATATAGAGGACTTCCTGGAAATAGGGGATCGAGTCGTGCTTCTTGAAAAGGGTAAAATAAAGGCCATAAAAAGCCCCTCGGACTTTACAGCAACCTCTCACACACATGAGGAAGGTACAACAGGCCTTCCCCTTTCAAGAAAAGATGGACAGCCGATTATTTCCGTAAAGAAACTCACCCAGCGTTATGGAGAAGTCCTGGCGCTCGATAGCATTGACCTTGATATCTACCCTGGGGAGCTCGTTGCCATCCTGGGAGAAAACGGCTCGGGAAAGACTACTCTTGTGAAACATTTCAACGGCCTTCTGCGCCCTTACTCCGGAAACGTAACCTTAAAGGGTCTAGATGCCTCCACAGTTCCCATAAACGAGCTCGTGAAGCACACAGGCCTGGTCTTCCAGAACCCGGACAACATGCTCTTTGAAGATACCGTGGAAGCCGAAATTAATTTCGGGCTGAATAATATTGGAGTAAAAGGGCCTGAAGCAGCAAGAGCAATCCTCCATTCCCTGGAACTCGTAAACCTGAGTGAAAAGCAAAAAGTCTTCCCCCGCCACCTTAGCCGCGGAGAGAGGCAGAGGCTGGCTGTTGCCTGTGTAATTGCAATGAAACCTGAACTGATAGTGCTTGACGAGCCCACCACAGGCCTGGACGCCGAAGAGTCAGACCGGATGATGCAGCTCATGCGAAAGCTCCAGCAGGAAGGCCACACCATAGTCATGGTGACTCATAACCTGCAGATCGTAAGAGACCATGCAGAAAGAGTTATTCGTATGGAGTCAGGAAAAATTGTGGAAGATTCGGTTAACAGGAAATTTTCCAGTAAAGAATGTGTCAGTAAAGAATGTGTAAGAGGAGGCACATGCGCATGAAAGAGATTATGCAGTACATAAACAGGGACAGCTTTTTACACCGCATGAACCCGCTTTCGAAGATCGCTGCAGTAACGGGCATAATAGCCCTGAGCGTGTTCACAACAAACCCCGAAGTCCTTGCCTTTATGGTGCTTGGGATTTTTCTGGCTTCCTTAAGAGCCGGTCTCCAGCAGGAACTCCTCAAGCAGCTAAAACTCCTGGTCTTCCTGAGCGTCACCCTGATCCTGCTCACCGTCTTCACCCTGAAAAGCGGGGAAACTGTCGGCTACCTGGTTCCCGCCGGTACCCTGACGGCCGGAGGGCTTGTCCCGATCACAACCGGAGCCCTGGACTTTGGAACCGTTCTTTCCCTCCGTTTCTTTGCAATGCTTTTTGCTTTCCAGCTCCTGGTGGTCACCACAAAACCAAGTGACCTCATGAAAGCCCTCCTGGCAATCCACATCCCTGTGGACTACGTGCTCATGTTCGTAATCGCCCTCCGCTTCATCCCAAGCCTCCAGATAGAAGGCCAGCGTATCCATGAAGCCCAGCTCGCAAGGGGCTACAACCCCGGTAAAGGCCTCCGCGGAAAAATTATGAGTGTAAAGCCAATCCTCGTGCCCCTGGTCGCAAATTCCCTCGGAAGGACCCAGGTGCTCGGCCTGACCATGGACATGAGGGGCTACAGGAGCCGGCAGAGCGTTGAGAAAAATAAGCTTTCCTGGAATAAGACCGATGTAGCAGCTGTGGGCTGTGTGGCTGTTATGGGGCTTGGAGTGGTGCTGGGCGGATTGATGTAAGCTCACCCTAACTTCTCCATCTGAAACTCAGAAAAACCTTCAGAAAAGAACTGAACTACAGAAAAGAACTGAACTGCAGAAAAGAATGAAATTATCAAAATCCATAAAAAAGAAGCAGAAGAATCAAAAAAGAGAAAAATAGGAAGTTAAGCCTTAACTTCGCTTCCTTGAAATCACATAGCCAACCAGAATTACTGCAGCAAGCATAACCACTGGCAGTAATACTTTTTTCAGGCTTCCGGAAATTCCGGAATTATTCTCCTCAGCTTCAGAATCGGCAACATCAGATTCTTTCTCGCCTGAAGCTCCGGAAACTGCCTTGAAATCCTTTTCATCGACAGAATTCCCCAGGGGCAAGGATACCCCTGAAACGTCCTCTTCCGGATAAAGGGCCATTATTGAAAAAGCTGAGAACCCGGGAGTATCTGCCTCATAATAGATGTATTTATCATCTTCACTGGTCTGGCTGGTAGAGAGTTCTACCCACTTTCCGTTGTCAAACTTACAAAGCCTGACTGAAGCCGAATCAATGCCATTTGAATTAATCCAGGCTTTCTCGACCTTGAAGCCAACAACTGCGTTTTCAATGTTACCCGGGCTTGCAGTCCCTTCATTTCCTACCCAGATATTAGTGTTTTCATAAACTTTCCCGGAGGGCAGTTCCGTTACCAGGGTGGATTTTCCCTTAAGCGTTTCGACAATAGTTGTAGTTTTTCCGACGGTCTTTTTGGGATCGAATTCAATGTACGCTATTGAGGTCACATTTTTTGAGAATACGAATTTAGCATGGTTGCCGTTGCTGATAAACTGCTGGGCTAGTTCTTTTACCTCAACATTGCTGGCAAGTTCGGGAGAGCCACCGGCACCTCCGGAGCTTGAAGAAGAAGACGAACCGGAAGAAGAGGTCGTGAAACTTATCACTTTAAATATCCCTGATTTTTCGTTATTCTCTTCATTAAACTCGAAAAACTGGCCCTCCGCATCTACAACTACCTTTAAGTCCATGCTTCCCGGACTGGTTGGGACCCAGTTGAATGTAAAGGAAGTTTTCGAACCCTCCTCAAGCCCGGCAACCGGAGAAAAAGAGATTTCATTTCCATTCAAGTAGCATTTTACACTGCAATTTCCAGATGGTGCAAGACCCACATTCATCAGCGTAACTTTAAATGTCACATTTTCGTTTTCACAGGGATTTGCCGGTTCCCAGGAAATATCCTCGATTATCAAATCGGGATAGCCGGATACGCCTATCAGGTTTTTATAAACGTACCACCCTTGCTGGTCCACATCACTCGATGTTTCGGGATACCTCTCATAATTTCCGGTTGCATCATTCTTCAATGCCACTCTTACCAGGAATACAACCTCATCGGACCCCTTATTTGGCTTGACCTTCAGGTTGAGAGTTTCATTTTTCCCTGTTT
This sequence comes from Methanosarcina sp. 1.H.T.1A.1, assembly GCF_000979295.1. Lineage (NCBI taxonomy): Archaea > Methanobacteriati > Methanobacteriota > Methanomicrobia > Methanosarcinales > Methanosarcinaceae > Methanosarcina > Methanosarcina sp. 1.H.T.1A.1. The sequence continues at coordinate 6,111 of NZ_JJQY01000126.1, forward strand.
CCCAGCCGGACTTTACCAGGTCGACAAAAAGATACCCGATGAATCAATATTTATCCCGTCTTTTCCCTCAATCGAACTTCCACGCGGATAGAGTTTTACACTGTCCCCGCTTCCTTCCATACTCAATATTTCCTCATTATTCGGAAACGAAACCGTAATATGGCCTTCACTTGATTTTTCTCCGTTGTTTTTTGTTGTTACGGAGATAAGAGCGTATTCATTATTGTAAAGTTTCTTATCTATATAAACAGCTGTGCCTAAGGTTTCGGAAACCAGGGAATCTGCGGGTCCTGTTCCGGAAAGGTCGATATCAGCCTCAGCAAGTTCAACATCTTAATTTGTTTCAGATGCTACAGTATTAGATGGCATCAACAATACGAAAAACAAAAGCAAGAAACATGATACTGTTAAATATATCCTCATAACTTCTTCCCCCAAAATACATAACCGAAAGATCGAATATTAAGACGATTCTCAATGTTTCATTAGTAAATAATATTCAAACAACCATATAATTTAATGGAAATGTAATTCCTAATAAAAATTATGAAACTAAAGTAATCTAATTAAAAAAATTATAAAAATAAGATTTTAAAAAATGAAGAGCTGCTAATTAGAACCCTATTAATTTCTACTGAATCACATTAATAGATCTCTATGTCCCTCATGCTTTCCTTTCTTCGTTTCTTCTTTCTGCGGCTTTTCCGGTTTCACAGAAGTACAGGCTTTGTAACCTATATTTATTGTAAATGGGACATACAGGGCAGTTGCAGCTCTTTTTCAAAACCATTTCGGATGAACACCCGCGCGCACAAAAAAGGAAAGGTTCAGGTGGAAAGGGAAGACTCGGGCATGTGCCACAGTGTTCCATATAGATGCGAAGGTTTTCAGGAGTGTCAGCTACTACCGACCGGAACTGTTTCCCGGCCTCACTGATTTGAGAAGACTCCATAAGCTCGGATTTATGCTGTATCTTTTGTTTATGTCCCCTGGTTTGAGCAGTTTTTTGGAAAAATAATTCATTTCTGGATTTATCATCTGAGACCATAAGATTCCCCATAGAAGAGTTATATTGATAATAATAATAAAACCGCTGGCAAAATTCAATTCCAAAACGAGATGTTAAATCATGAAATAAAAATTAGATAAGTGGCCTGGAGATAAGGATAACCAGCCCATCGATAATTAAAAATAAGAGCTACAGAAAAATGTCAAAAAACGTAACATTAAAAGTTAGATTGACCACGCAAAAGAAAGTTCCAGAAACAGACTTAAAGTGATCAAAAAATTGCAAAGTGATCAAAAAATTGCAATAGTTTGAAGATTCAGTAATTATAAAGTATGAAGTTTTTGCACCTGGAAGTGTGAAGTTTCTATACTGGCCCATATATCAAAGAACTTATATATCATAGAATAGTAGGATAATTATTAGAGAGATTTATAAGGGGTCAAGTTAACATCCGGGGAGATTCTGTAAATAGTGAATTTTCTATCTATACCATGTTATATTAGTTGTCATTTGTATAAAAAAGTTGGTTGAAATATAAGGTGTTGGTGATTGATTGAGAGCCCGTTGTTATGGTTCATGGGCCCTCAATCGTATGAAACCCCCTTTAAAGAATACTCCCACATATTCTTTACACAACTGTAAGAGAAAGCAATAAAGATTTGCTGTTGTTTGTGGTGATTGATTGAGAGCCCTTTATTATGATCCCTTGGGCTCTCAATCGGATGAAACCCCTATTAATGAATACTCCCCAAGTATTCTACGTACAAACATGCACTAATGTGCTTCTCTTACAATTACTATCTTTCTAATGCTGAAATTCTATATATAATAAATTATGTTAAATATTCAATGATTGATTAATTTTGTTTGCTTATTAACATTTGATCGAGGCATTATTTTATAACCCACTGAAAAATATAGTTTATCTCTAAAATATAGGTAGTTTCGAATTTTTTAATCCAATTGAAATTTTCAAGTAAAGCAAAACGTGGAATAAACGAAATTTCAAGCAACTATTCGGCCACTGATAAAAAAATATGTTTTTTGATTTTTGACAGTGTTCATTTTTCCAAAAGATGCTGTGCCGATACAATGCGTTTTTTGTGAGAAAAATACTGTATTAATTAGCACAATATGTCAGCGACAGGATAAAATTAAAGCTGCATATTACCCTCTATACGAGTTACAAATCAGAACCTATTAAAAAGGCCTCTCATAGAAATAAGATTCGAACAAAAACTCCGCAGCTGTCGCTTTAAAAATCCCATTCGCGATATCAAGAAATATCTGTAGAGCATGGGACTAAGGACAGATTCTGAATTACTACTCCAATGGTTCAGCTCTGGATAGAAGTTGCTCTGCTGATTATTAGATCTCGTTTTTTCTCAGTTGGAGTTACTATTTCAGTAATTCTGGCTAGGAGTTACTTTGATAACTCCGCCCCTATCTGTAGTGTTTCCAGCTTGAGATTCTTCTTCAACCGCAGTTTCGTCTTCAGTTACAGTTTCGTCTTCAGTTATGGTTTCGTTCTCAGCTGGAATTACTTCAACGGGAGTTACTTCTTCAACTGGAGATAACTCTTCAACTGGAGTTGCTTCTTCGACTGGAGTTACAGGTTCTTCAGTACCAGTGTCAGTACATCCTATTGCAAGGAATACACTGCATAAGACCAGCAAAATAACCAATTCTCTTCTCATCGTCTCCCCACGCAAAAATCAGATAATTTATAATTAATGGTTTGATATTATGTTTGATATTATAATAGTTTATATCAGCTTCTAAACATAGTTTTTTATGATTTAGAGTATGGACCAGAAATTTGAAAGACAGATATAGTCAATTCAAAGCACTGTTTTCCCCCCGGGTTTAACCATTTCCGGAATGATAGAAGGCTCTTAAAAATAAGACTATTTGAAATGGATTCAGTAACTTGAGAACCAGGAAAAAAATAAATTTGGCTTAATTGATAGAAAAACGATATAGTTTTAATTGCATACTTAAAAGCTGCATATTCCAACCTGAAAAATAAGAGCTGTTTTTGAAAGACTTTCCCAATTAAATTAAGATTTTCGGACAAGCCCCCTATTTCAAATATGATCCTTAAAACAGAGAATTCAATTAACTCTTTGACAATCTTGTTCATCTTTTTATAGATTTATAATCCTCCAATGAAATAACCCATCATAACCGTTATAAACAACTATTCAATACCGGATGGATCGAATAAAGGCATTCATAGATGCCTTTTCGAGAAAAAGATCTTAGATATATCTTATTCTGCTTATTGGACTTAAATGCTGTAGCTGCACCTTCATTTGTTTTTGAAAACCCTCATTCGCCCATATTACGATATTACCTGATTTTATACTGTAATCGGCTAAAATTAAAAGCTGTATTTTGAACTGCCGCTTCCACCATTTATTTGTTAGGAGTTACCTGGATTACTCCAGTCCTTTCTGTGGTGGTTGCAGTTTCAGTATCTTCTTCCTCTGCGGCTGTCATTTCCTCTTCAGCTATAATTTCCTCTTCGACTGCGCCTCCTTCTTCGGTTACAGTTTCGGTTTCAGTTGCATTCATTTCTTCAGTTGCAGTCTCCTCTTCAGTTTCAGTTACCTCTTCAGTCACAGGCACCTCTTCAGTTGCAGGCATCTCTTCGGTTACAGGCATCTCTTCAGTTGGAGTTCCTGTTTCATTCGGCTGTTCGGTACCTGCGCATCCTATTGCCAGGAACACGCTGAATAGAACTATTAAAATAAGCAGTGCTTTTCTCATATTTTTCCCCCATGTAAAATTGAGTGCTTTATAATTAATATTCCGGTTTTATAATTGTTACTACCAGCTTCTGAACACAGTTTCGTTATTTAGTTAATTTTGAATCTACCGGATGAAATCTGAGTTCATCTCGGAAACAGATATCGGAAAGCAAATCAGAGCATTTTTTTCCATTTAAGAGTCTTACCTGCCCTTAAATTATAATAGCGGGAATTCCAATAATACTAAAGGACTCTTTTTGGGTGGGGGCAAGTCATGAAAATCAAATCCGTTAATCCTTATACTGAAGAAGTGAACTGGACTTACGATGCATTATCTTTCGGGGACTGCGAAGACCAGATTGAAAAGTCCAGGTCTGCTTTTTCATCATGGGGTTCTTTTTCAGTTGAGGAAAGAACGACGTATATCGCGCGGACAGCTGAGGTGCTCAGGCAGAACAAAAGGGTATATGCCGAGATTATTACAAAAGAAATGGGAAAGCCAATAAGGCAGTCGCTTGGAGAAATTGAAAAATGCGCATGTCTCTGTGACTATTATGCGGAAAATGCAGCAGATTTTCTGAAAGACGAAGTTGTGGAAACAGAAGCTGAAAAAAGCTATGTCACCTTTGAACCCCTTGGAATAATTCTCGGGATAATGCCCTATAATTACCCTTTCTTGCAGGTTTTCAGGTTTGCAGTGCCCGCACTGATTGCAGGAAACGTGTGCCTGCTAAAGCATGCGTCCAACGTGCCCGGGTCGGCTCTTGAAATAGAAAAGGTCTTTACCGGAGCAGGACTGCCTGAGGATGTATTTAAGACCCTGCTGATAGACTCTAAAGCTGCCATGGAAATTCTTGATGAAGACCTTGTGGACGGGGTTTCACTTACCGGAAGCGTAGTAGCAGGGTCTGAGATAGGAGAGCTTGCCGGGAGAATGATCAAGCCTTTTGTGCTGGAACTTGGAGGGTCTGACCCTTTCATAGTGCTTGAGGATGCAAATATAGACCGAGCTGCGCAGGTCGCAGTAAAGTCCCGTTTTCTCAATACCGGGCAGAGCTGTACTGCTGCCAAGAGGTTCATTGTCATTGAAGATGTTGTTGTGGATTTCATCGAGGCATTTGAACTGCATATGCAAGAGCTGAAAATCGGGGACCCCATGGATGAGGAAACTGACATAGGGCCGGTGGCAAAAAAAGAATTTGTTGACAGCCTTGAAAAGATCCTGAAGGATGCAAAAAAGAAAGGGGCGGAACCCCACATTTACGGGGAGAAACCGGAGAACGGCTTTTTCTTTATGCCAACCCTTATCCCTGCAGCCAGTACGGACATGAAGGTCTGCAATGTTGAGGTATTCGGGCCTATTGCACCCGTAATCATGGCAAAGGATGAGGATGAAGCTGTGGAGATTGCAAACTCCACGGAATTCGGACTCGGAGCCGAGATCTGGTCTGAAGACCTGAAGAGAGCCGAAAGGCTGGCAAAAAGGATCAGGGCAGGTCTTGTAACCATCAATGGAAGAGTAAAGTCCGATCCAAGGCTGCCTTTTGGAGGGGTCAAGAAATCCGGAATCGGAAGGGAGCTTTCATATTACGGGATAAAGGAATTTGTAAACGTAAAGACCGTCGTGGTTAACAAATAAAAATAGATAGAGTAAGATTTAGAATCAAGTAAGATTTAGAATCAAGTAAGATTTAGAATCAAGTAAGATTTAGAATCGAGTAAGATTTAGAATCGAGTAATACTTGAGGTTTTTTATGAAAGCTTCGGACCTTTTTGTTGCCCAGCTTAAAGAGGAAGGCGTGGAATATATTTTCGGACTCCCTGGAGAAGAAAATCTTGACTTTCTCGAATCTCTGCGAAACTCGAACATCAAATTGATCATAACAAGGCATGAACAGGCTGCGGCATTTATGGCTGCAGCTTACGGGAGGCTGACAGGAAAACCGGGGGTTTGTTTTTCAACCCTCGGTCCGGGAGCGACTAACCTTGTTACAGGTGTTGCCCAGGCACAGCTTACAGGAGCTCCCTTTATCTCAATCTCCGGACAAAAGGCGCTGATTGACAACTGGCAGGCCCGTTTCCAGCTTGTAGATGTTGTCAGGATGATGGAACCGCTCTGCAAAAAGGCTGTATCCATCACCGACCCGGGGATGATCCCTACAGTAATCCGAAACGCCTTCAAGCACGCGGAAGCCGAAAGGCCGGGAGCTGTACATATTGAGCTTCCTGAGGATGTGGCTGGAGAAGAGACAGATGCAGTTGTGCAGAAGCGGAGCGAGATCAAAATCCCCCGTCCTGATCCTGAAGCTGTTAAAATGGCAGCAAGTATGATCCACGAAGCTAAAACTCCCCTTATAATAGTCTCTTCAGGAGCTAACCGGAAGGCGGTCACTGAAGAACTCGAATATTTTGCCAGAAAGACCGGAATCTACCTTGTGCACACACAAATGGGAAAAGGGGTAGTCCCTGATGACTGTCCTTATAGCCTCTTTGCTACCGGAATCCATGCAAGAGATTACATAAACTGTGGAATTGACGGGGCAGATCTGATAATAACAGTGGGTTACGATATCGTAGAATACCCTCCCTACCTCTGGAACGAGCAGCTGGATAAAAAGATCATAAATATAGATTTCGTGGATTCCGTACCTGACAGGTATTTCAATCCTACGATAGAAATCATTGGAGATATTGTCTCTTCAATCAGAGAACTTGCCGCAAACATCCCGGAAAAGCGAGAATTTCCGATCTTTGAGCATACCAGGAGTTTCATAGAGGAAAAAATAAGTGCTCCTGCCAGGAAAAGTTACCCCCCTCTTCCGCAGGCAGTAGTTCAGAATGTCAGGAAAGTGCTTGGGAGAGATGACATAATCACGCTGGACAACGGGATTTATAAACTCTGGTTCTCCCGCCTTTACAAGACCTATGCTCCGAACACTGTGCTCCTTGACAATGCTCTTGCAACTATGGGTGCAGGGCTCTCGTCCGGAATTACCGCAAAACTTCTTCATCCGGAACGCCGCGTACTTGCAATCTGCGGGGACGGGGGTTTTATGATGAACTGCCAGGAGCTCGAGACCGCAATCCGCCATGGAATCTCTGTGGTTGTCCTGATTCTCAATGACAATGCCTTTGGCTTTATTAAATGGAAGCAGAAAAAAAGGCATTTTGAGGATTTCGCCCTGGACTATGGAAACCCTGATTTTTCACTCTTTGCCAAGAGTTTCGGGGCTGCGGGAATCAAAGTCAAAGAAGACGATGACCTTGCAGAAGTTCTGGAAAAAGCTTTTGCCATGAATAAAGTAGTTGTTATCGAATGTCCTATCGACTATTCCGTAAACTATGAGACCTTCTCGATAGAACTGAGAAACCTTACATGTAAATTCGAATAAGCAGATTTAAGCAGATTTAAGCAGATTTAAGCAGATTTTTCTTCAAGGGTTTGCAGGTTGATATTATGCAAACCCTCCATTGTTGAAATCAAACACCGGGGGATACAATTGGGAGATGCAGAGAAAACCTGTGCTTGAATCTCTGCCTGTAAGGCTCGGAAAATTTCCGGTAAAGGAGCGTGTATACTGATGAAACTGAAGGTATTCCGCTTTAATCAAGAAACCGGGGAGTCCCATTACGATACCTTTGAAATCGAACCCTCGGCAGGGATGACAGTGCTTTCTGCGCTATTCAAGATCCAGGAAGAGTTCGAGGATTCCCTTGCCTTCCGCTATTCCTGCCGGGGGGCAGTCTGCGGGAGCTGTGCAATGCTAATTAACAAAATACCAGCGCTTGCCTGTCGGACCCGGATCGAGCCCCTTCTAAAAGGGGAAGGTAAAATAAAGCTGAAACCTTTTCCGGGAATGGAAGAGACCGTTTCCTGGAATCCCGAAAATGAGGTCCTTGTGGAACCCCTCCCGGCCCTGCTAAAAGTAAAGGACCTTATTGTGGATATGGACAAATTCTTCGAATTCTACAGGGCAGTCGAGACTACCTTTAAACCGGTTTCCGAACCCCCTGAGAAGGAGAGGCTCATGCAGCCTGATGACGTAAAGGAGCTTGAGAAGTATAAAAACTGCATACTCTGTGCTGCATGTGTGGGTTCCTGCCCGGTCTCGGGAAAAGACAGAGATTTTTTGGGACCGGCTGCTCTTGCAAAGCTGTATAGATTCCATATTGACCCACGTGAGGCTGATGATGAATCGAGGCTCATGCTTGCCAACAGTAAATTCGGCTGGTGGGGCTGTGAATTCCATGCCAACTGCAGGGCTGTCTGCCCGAAAGGCGTTCCACCTATTGAGGGAATAGGGAAAGCCAGAAAGGAAATCAAGGAGCTTGGAAAGAAACCGGATTAAAACTCCGGAAGCTTTTAAAGAAGAATTTTCTGAGATGAGGCTAGGTGAGTCTATTATTCTGAAAACCCGAATTGAAAAGGATTCCCTTGGGGAAATGGAAATCCAGGAAAATATTTATTACGGCATTCAGACCCAGAGAGCGCTCTGCAATTTTCCTGTCAGCGGGCACAGGGAAAGGCCTGAATTAGTCAGGGCATACATTCTGATAAAAAAAGCAGCAGCGATTGCGAATATGGAACTTGGAGCTCTTGACAGGGAGAGAGGAAACGCAATCGTAGCAGCAGCTGAAGAAGTACTTTCAGACCCTGCCGGAAAGTATTCGGACCAATTTCCCGTAGATGTTTTTCAGGCAGGGGCAGGAACTTCCTTTAATATGAACATTAACGAGGTTCTCGCAAACCGTGCTCTCGAAATAATGGGCCGAAAAAGGGGAGATTATGATTTTCTGAGCCCTAATGACCACGTGAACAGGGCCCAGTCGACTAATGATACTTTTCCAACCGCTTCCTACATAGCCATCATTTTTGCAGCTGATAGGCTTCTTGATGTGCTTGCTTCTCTATCGGGAGCTTTTCAGGCAAAGGCCAGAGAGTTTTCAGGAATTCCGAAGTCTGGCAGGACACATCTTATGGATGCCGTACCTGTGACACTTGGAGACGAGTTCGGGGCTTATTCAGCTGCTCTTTTAAGGGCTTCACGCAGGATAAAAGAACGAAGAGATGATCTCCTGGAGCTTCCGTTAGGAGGCACTGCAACCGGAACAGGAGCAAATACATATCCTGGTTATCGGGAACTTGTAATCTCAAAACTTTCCGAACTTTGCAAACTACCTTTCCGAAGAGCAGATAACAGCTTCGAAGCTCTGCAGAGCCGGTCCCAGCTTGCAGCCTTTTCAGGGGCTCTCCGGGAACTTGCACTTGAACTTATAAGAATAGCTAATGACCTGAGGCTTCTTAATGCCGGCCCTACAACCGGAATTTCCGAAATTGAGCTCCCGCCTGTACAGCCCGGATCATCCATGATGCCCGGGAAATATAACCCTGTAATGGCTGAATGCCTGGATATGATAGGATTCCAGATTGTGGGTAACGATACAGCAGTCGCTCTTGCAGCCCAGGCAGGGCAGTTAGAGCTCAATGTTATGACTCCTGTCATGACTTCTAACGTGCTCGTATCTATTGCCCTGCTCACGAATTATCTGCCAGTTTTTCAGGAACGTTGTGTAAAAGGAATTAAGGCGCATGAGGACAGGTGCAGGAATTACCTTAAGCTAAATCCTATTCTGGTAACCTTCCTTGCTCCAAAGATCGGGTATATTAAAGCAGCAGAGATCGCAAAAGAGGTGCTGGAGAAGAAAATGTCTGTTAAGGAAGTTGTATTAATGAAAGGAATTTTGAGTAAAGAGGAAGCTGATGAACTGCTCAAAATTGAAAAGCTATTATAACTGCTTAATTCCAGAGCATATTGCTGTTTTATGCTTTCTAAAGTACATATCTTTATAAATTAGGATAATGAGATACTTGGAAAAATGAGATAGTTGAGTACAGAAAAGTCGACAGTTAAAACGTTGATATTTAAAACGTTGATATTTAAAACGTTGATATTTAAAACGTTGACAGTTAAAAAGCAGACCGTGAGAAAGTCAATAGTGAGACAGTTTTCCCACATAAATCCGCAGTTTATTTGTGGGATTTTTAATTAAAAGTTTTTAGTTATATTTTCTCGGTCGTTTTCAATCTGAATTTCAGGCTTTTTAACTTATAAATTTTAATTTGCGCTTCCTAATTTGTAGATATAATATTGCAATTATTCAAAATAAATTGCAATTATTCAAAACCACTGGCTGATTGAGGCTACAGTTAAGGTAGTGCTATGCAAAGCGAATAAGGACTGTTTAAGGTATCTTAATTAAGGTACCCTTTTCTTTCAAGCCATTCAATCTGGGGTCTTGTGTATTTCCAGGTAACATCAGCTTTTGAGTCCTGAACTTCCCAGGGGTTGGCTATGACAACATCGCCTTCGCGGATCCACATTCTCTTTTTCTTGGAACCGGGGATACGGCCCATGCGGACAACGCCGTCCATACACTGTAGTGTAACTCTTTTAGAGCCAAGTAAACTTGCTACTGTTGCCAGTACTTCGTTTCTGTCCTTACGTGGAGTTCTCACCCTTGTTACTTCCTGGGCTCCGTCTCCCGGCCCTACTGGTTTATTAGATCCTGCTTGTCTTTTTCTTATAGTGCTTCTGTAATTAGCCAGATTAATTCCTCCTCTGCTGATTTATATCTTAATAATTTCAATTTAATTGTATTTGTTGATTATCATTCCAGATTCCGTTTGTTTTTCCTTCTTTTATGGATGCCATCAAAGACATTTGCGGTTTTGGACAGATTTAATTAAATTGTTATGTATTTGATTTCTGAACCCATCCATAAAAACAAAAGGCGAAAAACAAAGAAAATAAAAAAACGAATAGTGAAAATGAATTGGGTGTTAATCCAATAAATAATTAAATTAACACTCAAGCCAGATTATCATTAGAACTTCCTGTGGTTAGGAAGGCAATCTCTGCAGTAAACCGGCCGTCCTTCTGTTGGTTTGAACGGAACTTCGGTCTCAACACCGCAGTCAGAACAGGTTACTTTAGTCATTTCTCTGGGGCCGCTGTTGCCGCCTCTGAAACCACCACTTCCACCACGGTTGCCGTCTCTGCTGCCACCACGGTAAGAGTTTCCTCTGTCATTAAAACCCATTTTTGTTTCACCTCCGCTTATAGCGGATATCTATAGAGTAAAAACAAGATTGTATAAAATTTATTGATTAAAAACAAAAATTGGTTTTTAATAACAATTATACGTCTCTTTATTTTCAACTACTCCTACATAGGAGTTTAATTATATAAAATTTTCCATCAAAAAATATAGAGTAGTGCCCGTGAGTTATTGATTATGTCTGGCAAACCGGGCACATCTGCCTTCTTTGACCTGATTTGAGAACAGCCCATCTGTATACGATTTTCATTAACTGACCCCATTAACTGAGCCCATTAACTGACCCCACGAACAAATAGAGTAACAGGATAAAATCAGCTCAATTATAAAAAAAAGATCGAAAGAAAGCTCAATTTTTGAGCAAATGAAAAGTGGAACAGCATAATCATTTAATAAAGTACATTATAAAAAGAAGTAGTCCGTTTGACCTGCTCAAGCTAAGCAAAACGGACATAATCTATCAAGTGAAATTTTTCGAATAAATTCGAAATTAGTAGCGGTTCTCTCTGGGCTTCCTGTGGTTAGGAAGGCAGTCTCTGCAGTAGACCGGTCTGTCGGGATCAGGTTTGAAAGGAACCTGAGTTTCAGCGCCGCAGTCGGAACAGGTTGCGTTGTGCATTTCCTTCGGGGCTCCGAAACCTCCCCGGTTACTGTCTCTTCCCCGGAAGGAGTTTCTGTCATTAAAAGCCATTTTCTTTTCACCTCCGCTTACAACGGATAGTCATTTGCTTAAAAATAAGATTGTATAGAGCTCTTTGATTAAAAACAGAAATTAGTTTTTAATAACAGATTATACATCTCTTTATTTTTAATGTTTCCACTATACAATCAAATTATATAAATCTTGCCTATACGGATTAAAAGACCATAAAAATATAATTTATCTGAAGCCACCTGCTTTTAAATCCAAATCATCCAGATCCTACGGATCAAACGACCGATATTTAAACTCCACAGGCTTTTTGACCACTACTTTTCAGAAAATAATGGAACCTGACTTTTTTAATTACTCAATTTCTCTTTTTAGGTAGTGCCAGAAAGCCCATACACAGACCAGTTCCCAGCCCTCAGCACCAAATCTGTTGAGGTCTTCTGTAGTTCCTCTTCCCATTTTCAGGATTGGAACACACTTATATTCAAATTTTTTCACGCAATATATCCCGGATTTAATGTTTTTAAGACTTACGCACTTGAGGTACAAAATCAAGTTTATTATAACACTGTTGTGGCACTATCCGAAAGCAGGAGTATAATGCATGTATGCATGTTAAGCCGGGTAATACATGAAATAGCAAACTCTGCAAGCAAGTACAATCAGCATACCAGTAAAATAGTGCAATCTGATAAAAGATAAAGCAGGATTGTTGAAAAACCGGAAAGATAAAGCAGGATTGTTGAAAAACCGGAAAAAGATAAAGCAGGATTGTTGAAAAGCTGGAAAAGGATAAGCAGGAGATGAAAAGGGCAGAAAACTATAGATAGCTCTGAATAATGCAGAATTATTGAAAAGAGGAATAAGAGGTTTAAACCGTGGCACTGGTTAAAACCAAATAATATTAAGAAAGTTGTATTTTGTGAATTGAGCCTTATAAATTATCAGGCAGTTATTTAAGGTAGCCTTTGCGCTCGAGCC